>DATHGW010000123.1:0-2668 GCA_035317445.1 Puia sp. | reverse complement strand
AAATCAGCAGCTAAAAAAGAATTTCTGTTTCCCCGGGATTCAATAGTGCGACCAATAAGACAAGCGCGCATTTTGAAATGATGATCAAACCCGATGAAAGCTACATGAACTGACCGCCTGCCATATCAGGCCTACTTAAATCAAGTTCATTAACTATTAAACCTCAAAAAATGAAAAAGACATTCTTTGCACTTGCAGGAAGCTGCCTCTTATTGGCTGCCGCTGCCAACAGCGTATTCGCACAGGGTAATAACAACGTTATCGCCTTTACCAACACAAAGCATTTTTCGAATTCTCTCACGGGAATGTATTATGAATTAGGACTGGTAGATCTTTCCGCAGCCAGTGCAACCGATGAAAGCGCGGTCCACTCAAAAGCACTCAGGGATTTTAACAACAGGTTCAATCATGCTATGGAGGTCAAATGGTTCGATATCCCTTCTGGCTATTTTACCTATTTTAAGGTGGATGGTTTCAGCAACAGGGCATTCTACGACAAGAAGGGTCGCTGGCAGGCCACAGTCAAAACGTTTGGTGAAAACAAATTGCCGACGGACATCAGGAAGATCGTAAAGAGCACCTACTACGATTATGCGATCACGATCGTGGAAGAAGTGGATGTTGCCGACTCACTGGTCTATATTGTGCATCTGGATGACGGCGCTACGATCAAGAATCTCCGGGTAACTCAGGATGGTGAAATGGAGATCATTTCCGATTTCAAGAAAGGATAACCAATACCTGGTCCCTGACCCGACCGCTCAAACCCCAAAATAAATGCCGGCTTGTGTAAAAATTGCCTTCCTTTGAAGGCAATTTTTTTTGGTAGATTTTAGATAACTTGTGTGCATTAATCGTTTCATATGTTACAACGCCTGCAGACCCTTTGGTTGCTTCTTGCCGCAACTGCAAACTTCCTGACATTCAAGTACTCGTTCTTCAGTGGAAACAAACAGGCGACCGGCCAGTCGAAAACCTTTGAATATCTTACTGCAACCACCAGCGCCTTGATCCTGGTGCTCTCTGTAGTGGTCGTGAGCGCCATCCTGATCGACATTTTTCTCTATAAAAACAGGAAGCTGCAATTGAGGATCGCCATTGCAGCCATTCTTATTTCTACGCTCAACATTTTTTTGTATTACCGGGAAACGAAAAAGTTTGTAGAAGGAAATTACGACCTGAGTTCCATATTTGTTTTTGCGATCCCCGTGCTATTGATCTTCGCAGCCTCGGGAATTTATAAGGATCAGAGACTGGTGAAGAGTTTGGACAGACTCAGATAGAAATGTAATTTCTACAGGTATTTCCCTGTGTGGCTTTCTTTAATTTTTTTTAATCCCTCCGGTACGCCGGCGTAGACAAGCGAACCTCCTTCATCGCCAGCTTCCGGCCCCAGGTCGATGACCCAGTCAGCGGAGCGGATGACATCGGTGTTGTGCTCGATCACGATGATGGAATGGCCCTGCGCGATCAGTGCGTTGAAAGAAGCGAGCAGCTTTTTAATGTCGTGAAAATGCAGACCGGTGGTCGGCTCATCGAATATGAATAAAATATGACCCTGTGATTTGCCCTTGCCCAGGAAGGAAGCCAGCTTCACCCTTTGCGCTTCCCCGCCAGATAATGTATCAGATGATTGTCCCAATTTGACATAGCCCAGGCCGACATCGCTCAAAGGTTTTATTTTTTGGATAATCTCTTTTTCCTCCCTGAAGAAATCCAGGGATTCATCCACACTCATATCAAGCACCTGGTAAATATTCTTTTCTTTGTAATTGACTTCAAGCACCTCTTCTTTAAATCTTTTTCCTCCGCAGGTTTCGCAGGTCAGGTGTACGTCGGCAAGAAATTGCATTTCCACGACCTGCTCGCCTTCTCCCTTGCAGGTATCGCAACGGCCGCCATCCACATTAAAAGAAAAATGTTTTGGTTGAAAGCCCCTGATCTTGCTCAACGGTTGTTTGGAGTAGAGGTCCCTGATCTCATCGTATGCCTTTATATAAGTAACCGGGTTGCTCCTGGAAGATTTTCCGATGGGGTTTTGATCTACCAGCTCAACTTGTGAAACCAGATCGATGTCACCACTCAGTTTCCGGAATGTGCCGACCTTTTCGGCAAATTCTCCTTTTAGTTTTTGCAGCGCCGGTGAAAGGATCTGTTTCACCAGGGTGGTTTTTCCGCTGCCGCTCACGCCGCTGATCACACACAAAACGTTCAAGGGGAATTCGACGGTAATATCTTTCAAATTGTGTTGCCGGGCCCCTTCTACGAGGATCGATCGCGTCCATTTGCGCAGGTTCTTTGGGGGCTCTATTTTTAATTCTCCTTTAAGGTATTGACCGGTTAAGCTGTTCCCATTTTTTATCAGCTCATCGTAATTGCCCTGGGCCACGACTTCGCCGCCTAAATGACTTGCAAGCGGTCCCATGTCAATGATGTGATCCGCAGCACGCATCATCATCTCATCGTGTTCGACCACCACAACGGTATTGTCCAGGTCACGCAATTCTTTCAATACCCTGATCAGTCGCTGCGTATCCCTGGCATGCAGGCCGATGGATGGCTCATCCAGGATATAGAGAGAATTGGTCAGGTTACTGCCCAGGGATCTCGTCAGCTGGATGCGCTGGCTCTCGCCGCCACTGAGGGAATTGGCCAGGCGGCTAAGGGT
>DATHGW010000122.1:0-3728 GCA_035317445.1 Puia sp. | reverse complement strand
TTGCCATTTTCGGAGAGAACTTTTCCTTCTGAAATAAAAAGTAAGGATAGAAACCAGCGCAACACTGATCCCCATCCATTGGTGCCACCCGACCGTCTGTTCGTCATAGTCACCTGTTCTGGACAAGATGTACCCGGTGATACAGGACGCAATCGCGCTAACCATGCCCAGGCCAAGGATAATATTGATTGATTTTTGCAGGTTTTCGGAATGGTCCTTCCCAGACTGCCAAAGGAATAAACAGGCCAGGAGCAGGATGCCAATCGGGAGGTGAACAAGTACCGGGTGAAGATGTCCAATAAATTCTGGTATGGATAACAACAATTGCTGCAATAATTTTTATTGAAGATAACGTTTGCGCAATAATTGCATCATGTGCACATTGATCGCCCATTGGTCCGACAAGGGCTCGCGGGTGTAGGGCAGGGTCGGCATATAATCCGGCGGACCGAATTCGGTCAGGATAGTCAGTCTTTTTCCCGATTTCTTTTTTTCTTCCACTACTTTATCCCACCAGGCGAAATGGGCCTTTACAGCTTCCTCCCATTCAGGCGCCCTGGGATCATTAACCTGTGGTCCTTCCGGATGGCCGATGCGTGCATGAATATGATCCACCCTCGCCAAGGTAAGTGCAAGGGTTTCGGGTTGGTCCTGCAAAAGGGTTTCACTGACATTGCACCAATGGGAAACATCAAAGGTTATTCTCAGTTCCGGATTCTTTTCAATAAACTGTCTCGCCACCGGCGCGGCAAACAGCATCCGGGACCGATGTGTTTCATGACAGATGATGATGCCCGTTTGTTTCGCCAGCTGGGTTGTATGGTCAATGAGGGTCTTATTCTGTTCGTAACTGAAGTAGTCCCTGCCCGAGTGGCAATTGATGTACAAAGGCCGCTGGATTTGCTGAAGGGCCGCTCCGTCGATCATTTGTACGAACTGCTGCAGGTGTTTTTGATAGTTGCTGTCGGATCCGGCGCATAAAAAGCCAACCTCCAATCCATGTTTTTTTAAGCAGGAAAACAATTCATCCTGCGCTTTTTTTTCGAGAGGCCACCATATCTCGATGCCATCATATCCTTCTTTTTTTGCTTTGGCGCAGTATTCATCAAGTGTTCCCGGGAATCCCCAGTTGGTCGCCATGATCCTGAGTTCGAAATTTGTTTGCATATTGATATGAGGTTGATGGGCATGCGCCAGTGAATCGAGGGATGACAGGAGCAGCGCAGTTGCGGCACCCGTGCTTGCATGGAGGAATTTTTTTCTATTCAATGGGTTAAGTTTGTGTTTGAAGAAAATTTTTTCTGGCTAGTGGGTAGAGGCGAGTGGCGAGTGTTATAGGCTACTAGCCACTCGCCACCACCCACTAGCCGCTCCCTACACTGGAAGATTATTCCACTGCTCCACCGTCCGGTGCGAGATCATTTGCCACCTGCCGTGGTTTAATAAAAAAACCCTCACGTATTTAATAGCATATTTATTTTTAGCGTCGCCGTTTGCCGCGACGATGGTCAACTTTCCATAGATCATGGCAATATTTCCGTGTACTTCCACGATGGTAGAATCATGCTCCCGGGAAAGATAATGCGCTTTCTCGCTGGTGACGGTCCCGATCCAGCTCGCTTTGCTGTCGATATGTCCCGTTCCATGTGTGAACATGAAATCGTCTGCATACAAGGTATCTAATGCTGCCTTATCTTTTTTGACCACGGCATGATCGATGAATCGGTTCAGTTCATCCAGGTACGCGGAATCCTTTGGGCTATTGTATGCGGATGCCCGGCTGGTGGTAGCAATGACCAGGTAAAAAACGAGTAAACAATATTTCATGGTTTAAATGGATTGCTTGTTTATGCGATGATCTCCCGGATCACTTCCCCTTTTACATCAGTCAGCCTGAATGGCCTGCCTTGAAATGCATAGGTGAACTTTTCATGATCGAAGCCCAATTGATTCAGGATGGTTGCCTGGATATCGAATGGTTCAACCTTGCCGCTGATGGCGCTGTAACCGATATTGTCTGTTTCCCCGTGGGAGAATCCCTTTTTTATGCCTCCCCCGGCCATCCAAATGGTAAACGCTTCCACATGGTGATCCCTTCCCTTGAACGGCATTTGTTTGCCTTCGCGGTTTTCCTGCATCGGCGTTCTTCCAAACTCTCCACCCCATACCACAAGTGTTTCTTCCAGTAGCCCACGTTGTTTCAAATCGAGGATCAACGCCGTCATGGATTTGTCGACTTGCCTGCATTTGTTAATGAATCCAATGTCGATGGCCAGGCTGGCATCACTGCCATGGCTATCCCAGCCCCAGTCGAACAATTGTATGAAGCGCACACCTTTCTCTACCAGCTTTCTTGCCAATAAGACATTGTTGGCAAAACATGCCTTATTGGGTTGCGTGCCATACATCTCATGGATATAGTCGGGTTCATCATTGATGTTCATGACTTCCGGAACAGAGATCTGCATGCGGTAGGCCATTTCGTATTGAGATATCCTTGATAAAATTTCAGGGTCTTTGAATTCCTGGTATTCCTGTCTGTTCACTTCGTTGATCGCGTCGATGGACATTTTGCGCAGGTCGCGGTCCATTCCTTCCGGGTCCTTGATGAATAAGACGGGGTCGCCTTCCGAACGACATTGCACACCCTGATAAACGCTGGGAAGGAACCCGCTGCCCCAAACGCTTTTACCCGCATCCGGAAATTTACCGCCACTGGTAAGTACGACGAATCCCGGCAGGTTTTCGTTTTCTGTGCCAAGGCCATAAGTTACCCAGGATCCGAGGCTGGGTCTCCCGAGTCTTGGAGAACCTGTATGCACCAACAGTTGTGCAGGAGCATGATTGAATTGGTCCGTAGTAACAGCTTTCAGGAAACTGACTTCATCGGCAATGGTAGAAAAATGTGGCAGGTGATCGGAAATCCATGCGCCTGACTCACCGCGTTGTTTGAAGTTCGCCAGCGGACCCAGCATTTTCGGTACGCCGCGGATAAACGCAAATCGTTTTCCTTCCAGCAGGGATGCCGGGCAATCCTGGCCATCCAGCTTCATCAGGTCGGGTTTATAGTCAAATAACTCCAGCTGCGAAGGCGCGCCGGCCATATGCAGGTAAATAACTGATTTCGCTTTGCCCGGAAACATCGGCAATTTAGGCGCCAGCGGATGGGCCGGATCAAAAAGCACATTGGCATGATCGTTAGTATTGACCGGACCGCAGCCACCGAAGAGGGATCCCAGCGCAAGGGCTCCGAGACCCATAGCGCTTTCCTTCAGGAAATGCCTTCTTGAATGATAAAGGGATGCCCTTGCGTTGGCTTCCCTTAACAGTCGTTGATTATGCAATTCTTTTTGCGTCATGTGCTAATTTTTTGTAACCCATTCATCCAGGTTCAGCATGGCATTGGCCACTACCACCAGGGCTGCAGTTTCGGGGTTATTGTGCTCATTCATCATCCCGATCATCTCGCAGGTCCTGGCAGGATCATGCTGCAGTTTTGCAAAAGATTCCCTATATAATTTATCCAATGCCTCGAGTTTGGACGGAGAGATGGTTTTGTACATGGCCATTTCATATCCCTTGCTGATCTCCTGTTTCACATCCTGTCCACCCTCTTGCTGCATCCGGTAGGCAAAATGCCTGGCTGCGTCGAGGTAAGATTCGTCGTTCAACGTAACCAATGCCTGCAAAGGCGTATTGGTGCGGATCCGGCGTGAAGTGCAAACTTC
>DATHGW010000121.1:0-2605 GCA_035317445.1 Puia sp. | reverse complement strand
TTTTTATTCAGTTTTGCCCAATTGATGGTTGTCGGATCCCGCACACTGTCATTCTCATCAACTACCATGAGGTTTTCCTTGGCCAGAAAATCCACGCTATGCTGAATCTTTGGCAACATCTCCTTAAAAATGATGCTGTAGGGAACCGTCCATTGGGGATAGGTAATGAAATTGGAGATCTCACTCGTTAATAATGGCGTTCTGGTAAGTCGTCCGCCCACAATGATCCGCGACTGAAAGACCGTGCTGTCTGCATCAATCACCTGCAGGTAATAAGAAGGCAGGTTGATCCAGGCCCTTGTTTTTGGCAGTGTATCCGGGAGCTGTTTATACCGGTCCAGGTTAACCGCAATTTTCTTGAATTTTTCCCAATCGGTATAATTGAGCCGGTCTACCATCTGATCCGATAGTGTCCCGGTCACTTTGAGGTCTTGTTTCTTCTGGTATTTTCTGAAAACTTTCGTAAAAGCGACAGAATCCAGGTTATTGACCCCGGGTGAGATCTCGCCAACCTCGTGTAATCGTTTCTCCACGGATTTAAAAAAAGCAATGGAGTCCTTATACGGGTAAACAAGGTATGTATAGGGCATGAATACCGCAGTTCCAAGAAATTTTTTTATATAGGCCTTTAAAGAATCATAAGCCGGATATCTTGGCTCGAGTTGATGCAGGGTGCCCGTCATTGTTCCTGACTGAAAAGCAGCCTGGAAGATCTGTTTATAAAATTCGTTGTTCAATACTGAATCGGTCCTGAGTGTAACACTATCGAACCTCAACCTTCCCTGTTTCAGGTCTTTAGCCAGTGTAAAAAAAGCATCCGTCAGTAAAATGTCTGTTCTCGCCCACAATGCCAGGTTTTTTCTCGCCAGGGTATCGGCAAGGAATACGCGCTGAACAAAGGCCAGCGAAGAATAATGATAATCCCTTGGAAACAAGCCATATTCCTTCGAATTGCTGATGAACCCAAACAGCGAATCGGCGAGCGGCAGCCATTTTGTTTCTTTGCTCCAGAACGGTTCATATTGGTTTGCCGAATACAGGCTGTCAAGCAGGCTGGCAAAGTTTAACCGTACAGAATCATTCAGCCTGTTCTCATTTTTTAAAGCTTTCTCCATGGTCCATCTCAAATCCTCACTTATACGTTCCCGTGGTACTGCGACAGCCGGTTGCTGATCTTTTTTTTCCTTTCGATTTGTACAGGAACCGCAGAAAACACAGGCAACGGCGATCAAGAGAACCAGAAGGCGATTTTTGGAATGGCTCATGTATTAGTGTAGTGTTTTTCAATTAATTGCAGTACTTTTCTGCAAGAAATGAAATACAATATAATACAACAGGTGAACATATTGGTATGGAATGCTTTTATTTTTTTTGTCATTCCGCTGAATGTTATATCCCAGGATGCAAAGCCTGGAAAATATGGCATATACGCGATACATGACATGGATATATTCAAGGAAACCACGAAGAAAGACAGCATGAAGCAGATGACAGACCTGCAGTCAGCTATTCCCGGTATCGTATTGGACCTGCGTTATGCCAGCAAACAAAATTTTATGCATATCCCCATGTATCCTTCCAACACATCCCATACCTTTCTGCGCAAACCTGCTGCGGCTGCGCTCGCGCTGGTTCAAAAGGAATTGAATCATCTGGGATATGGAATAAAAGTATTTGACGCATATCGCCCTTATGCCGTTACTGAAAAGTTCTGGGAACTGGTACACGATGATCGCTACGTCGCAGATCCCAGGAAGGGCAGCGGACACAACAGGGGCATAGCCATTGACCTGACGATTATTGAACTTAAATCAAAAAAGGAACTCAATATGCCTACCGGTTTTGACAATTTCACCGACTCGGCACATCATGATTTCATGAACCTTTCGGCGGAAGTACTGGAGAACAGGAGCTTGTTGAAGAGTCTTATGGAAAAGTATGGCTTTGTTTCTTTCCCAACAGAATGGTGGCATTACAGCCTTCCGAATCCTGAACGGTTCGAAGTGTTGGACCTGAGTTTTCAGCAGCTGATGAGCAAACAATAGCATCACCCGTCGCTGATCAATGTAAAATTCTTGGTATTCTTTGCTCGAGCAAAAGGAGGTCCGCCAAAACGATCGCGGTGACTGCTTCGAGAATAACAGGAACGCGCAAGGCAATGCAGAGATCATGACGGCCCTTCACGGAAAAAGTCTCTGTTTGACCTGTCAGCCAGTTCAGGGTTTGCTGCTCTTTCGGCGTGGATGAAGTTGGTTTGATGGCAATCCGAAAAACCAAATCATTTCCATTGCTGATTCCTCCAACCACCCCGCCGGCATGATTGGTCCTGGTTTTCCCATTCATATCTTCAATTGCATCATTGTGTTCACTGCCAAACATACGCGCTGCGGCAAACCCGGTGCCGAATTCTATGGCGCGGACAGCCGGAATAGCGAAGACGGCATGTGCTAACACAGATTCCACGCTATCAAAAAAGGGTTCGCCCAGGCCAACAGGCAGATCGCCCACCCGGCATTCAACAATGCCTCCGACGGAATCCTTGGCGTCGATCGCTTTCTGCAGACCTTTTTCAAGATCCTGCTCTCCGCCGATTTCGGTGATGACA
>DATHGW010000120.1:0-2721 GCA_035317445.1 Puia sp. | reverse complement strand
CTGGCCGCCTATATTGCCGGCAAGTTGATCATGGAAGGCAAGGTCAAGCGCGCCGATCTCGGCATTGGCGGACAACTGGTCAACCTCTCAGAAAGAATGATCGCGGCCAATAAACTGGAAAAGAAAACGGGCGTGTATGTCTTTGAGATCGTGGCCGACCAACCTGTATACAACAACGAATTGAGAAACGGAGACATCATTGTTTCTTTTGAGAACAAACCGATCGGTTCGGTGGATGACCTGCACAAACAACTCAATGAAAAAATGATCGGACAGGAAGCCAGGATATCCGTATTGCGAAATGGCAGGAAAACGGACATTAAGGTGATTCCGGGGGAATTGAAATAGCGTATTTGCGGGGCTGATAAAATCAGGCGCGGATCTTGACATCGATGGCCTTGCTAAGCGCGTCGAAGATCTCATCAACTGACCCTTCACCGTTTATATGCAGTACTTTGCCATATTTCCTGTAATGATCCGCGACGGCAGCGGTTTTTCTTTCGTATTCCTCTATTCTTGCACCGATAATGTCTTCATTGGTGTCATCGGACCGGCCTGAAGTTTTCCCGCGGTTGAGCAGACGCCTGACCAATTCATGCTTGCTTACCTGCAGGGCGAGTACAAGGGCTATTTCAGTGTTTTTTTGAGCCAATAATTTGTCAAGGGATTCGGCCTGGGCAGTAGTGCGGGGGAAACCATCAAAAAGAAATCCCTTTGCCTGTGGATTGTTGTCCAGGGCCGAGCTGATCATTTCAATGACCACCTCGTCAGGAACCAGCTGGCCTTTGTCCATAAAGCTTTTGGCGGCCAATCCAAGCGGTGTTTGGGCGTTGATCTCGCTCCGAAGCAGGTCGCCGGTGCTAAGGTGTTTTAACCCATACCTGGAAATAAGCCTTTCTGACTGTGTTCCTTTGCCACTGCCGGGCGGTCCGAATAAAATAATGTTGAACATACTTGAGCTAGCCTTGTGAGTGGACAAATATAATATACAGGTTTTAAAATTCCCTTAACATTTTGTGTTAAGGCGAATAAAGATAGAAAGGGCTGTTTGTCAAACCTTAGCCCCGTATATTTGTTACCCTAATAAACGGATCATGTCTCATATCGGCAGAGTCGGACTCATTTTACTGCTGGCGTTGTCTTTTCAACGTTGTACTTATTCTCATTCAACAAATAATAAGCAATCAACTATGGATTCAGCAAAAACAAATAACCCGGTCTATTCTCACCAGGACTCGTCAAGTGTCAACCTGACCAATGATGAATGGAAAAAAATCTTACCCAAAGACGTATTTAATATCGCCAGGCTAAAGGGCACGGAAAGGCCGGGCAGCAGCGCGTTCGAACATTCAAAAGAAATAGGCACCTATTATTGCGCGGTCTGCGGCAATGCCTTGTTCAGAAGCGATACCAAATTTGAAAGCGGCTGCGGATGGCCAAGCTTTTATGAACCCATCAGCAAGCAAAGCATCATTTATGAAACCGACAGATCTTATGGTATGGAAAGAAAAGAAGTGATGTGCGGAAGGTGTAAGTCGCACCTTGGACATGTTTTCAATGACGGCCCCCCGCCTACAGGACTGCGTTATTGCATCAATGGGGTGGTGCTCGATTTTGAAAAAGCGAAAGACGCAGAAAAAAAATACAACGAAGAAAAGAAGGGCTAATGAAATGACTTGCTCTGACCGGCTCGCTCTTGTCCTCGGGATCGGCCGTCCATTCTTGTCATTTCGATCCGCCGAAGGCGGAGAGAAATCGGCTATTCGGCGTGTTGCTTTCTCCGCTGATTCCTCCGTCCCGCCTTTGGCGGGAGTCGGAATGACAAATACTTAGCGGCTAGCAGCAACCGTTTTTGCATTTCGCAACAACACTCCGTGCGCCGGGATCGCAGCAATAAAAGATTTTTTATAGGTGCCCAGGTCTTTTTGTTTCCACACATCCCGCAATTTCAATTCAGCAGCCAGTTTTATTGTGGAGAAATCGATGGTTGGCTGCGAGCTGCTATCAGATAAATTGAAAATACCGACGGCCTTGCTGCCATCTTCCAATTCCTTGATCCATACCTGGAGATGATCCTTATCGAGTATCCTGACGGCCGGCCTGGCCAATGCATCCTGGTCAATCGCCAGTATTTCATCATTGGTAAGGAGGTTGATGGTAAAGTCGTCCAATTGGTTCATATCACAGCCGATGAGCAGGGGAGCGGAAAGCAGCGACCAAAGACTGATGTGGGTATATTGTTCATCCGGTGAAAGCCTGGTGTTGTGCAGCGCGGGGCCCCATCCCACTTTTCCGACGACCAGCATGTCGGGATCATTGAAATGCCCCGGTTGAGTATAAGGAGCAGATTTATCCTGTGTAAACCCAATGGACGAGAGGCTTGGCCAGGTATCCGTGATATCTCCCGTCGTTCGCCAGCTGCTGGCGCCGATCTCTGCACCCCATTTCCAAACATCTCCCATACCATATTGGCACAAACTGTAAATAATATCCCGGTTATTTTTTTGCAGCGCATCCTGCATCACGAGATAAGGTTTTTTATATTCCTGCAAGGAAGGATTGGCCGGGGCGATCTGTCCATAGGAACACCAGTCGTATTTCAGGTAATCGATCCCCCAGCGCGAATAGGTTTGTGCATCCTGAGCTTCATGCTGATAGCTGCCCGCATAACCACCACAGGTCAGCGTTCCGGGAGAAGAATAAATGCCTAGTTTCAATCCA
>DATHGW010000119.1:0-3931 GCA_035317445.1 Puia sp. | reverse complement strand
AAACCGCGCTGCCGGGTGCTGTTTTTCCAAAACTAAATCAGCTTCAGCAGACTGCAGTAAGAAAAATGCTTTCTGCGAACGAATTGGCCATTGTTCATGGTCCTCCCGGCACAGGAAAAACAACGACCCTTGTACAGGGCATCAAGGCCCTGATCGAACGGGATCGTCAGCAAATACTGGTGGTGGCCCCCAGCAACACCGCTGTAGACCTATTGAGTGAAAAATTATCCGAAGAAGGATTGAATGTTATTCGCATAGGCAACCCTGTAAGAGTATCCGAACGCCTGCTCTCCCTCACACTGGACGACAGGATGGCCGCGCATCCCCGGATGAAAGAAATAAAAAACCTGAAAAAGCAGGCCAATGATTTCAGGAAAATGGCGCATAAGTACAAACGGAATTTTGGCCATGCCGAACGCCAACAACGGAAGGCGCTTTTTGAAGCTGCACACAACATTACGAAAGAGGTCAGTGACACGGAACAATTTGTTATGGACGATTTGCTTGCCAGGGCACAGGTCATCACGGCGACGCTGGTGGGGTCCAATCATTACACCTTAAAAAAACTCAGGTTCCGCACGGTCGTGATGGATGAAGCCGGACAATCCTTGGAGCCTGCTGCCTGGATACCCATTGTAAAGGCCGAAAAGTTGATCCTGGCGGGCGATCATTGCCAGCTGCCCCCTACCATTAAGTCGAACCCCGCGGCCAAAGGCGGCTTGAGGATAACCCTGTTGGAGAAATCCGTTGCACTCCACCCCGAAGCAGTAATATTGTTGGAGGAACAATACCGGATGCATGAGTGCATCATGGGTTATTCATCCAGCATATTTTACCAGGAAAAATTAAAGGCACATGCATCCGTGGCAGGCCATTTGTTATTTCCCGGTGACCTGCCGCTGGAATTCATTGACACGGCCGGTTGTGGTTTTGAAGAAAAGACCGATGGCACCAGCACAACCAATCCCGAAGAAGCCTCGTTCTTGTATAAACATTTAACCCGGCTTGTTACAACCCTCAACGGGATTTATCTTCCTAAAGATTTCCCGACCATCGCCATCATTTCTCCCTATAAACAACAGATCAATCTGCTGAAAGAATATCTTGATCACAACGCATTGCTTAAAGGGCACGGAAAGAAAATTGCTGTAAACACGATCGACAGTTTTCAGGGACAGGAGCGGGATATTGTCTACATCAGCATGACGAGAAGCAATCCGGGTGGGCTGATCGGCTTTCTGTCAGACATTCGCCGGATGAACGTCGCCATGACCCGTGCAAGAAAAAAACTGGTGGTGATCGGCGATAGTGCAACCCTTTCGCGGCTCCCTTTTTATTCCGGGTTTATAGATTATGCGATGGGGAAGAATGCTTACCGGAGTGCGTGGGAATTTGTGGATGAAGGCTAGTGGGTTGTGGCGAGTGGCGAGTGGCGAGTGTGCCCCACTTGCCACTCGCCACGAACCACTAGCCCGCTACCGGTCGAGACTAATGGAAAACATGTATTCCATGCGATGTTTTTTATTTCTTTATGAAATTGATTTATCTTAACGTGACTGCGGATTCATCCGCGGACCGCCCCCCCTAAACATAAACAGCCACTCCTCTGCGATGAATAATGACTAAACCTTAATACCTTTTTTATGAAAAAAAACCTGAGCTATTCTGTTTTAGCCATCTCAACGATGGTCACGCTTATCTTTCCCGGATGTAGAAAAGCTTTCGACTACGTAGAGGATCATCCTACCGCAACATTGCCCTTCTGTAGTATAAAGGAATTCAGATATGACGGAGAATTTGCCGTGAACGAAACCATAGCTTTTACTTATAATGCGTTGGGCGACCCGGTCACGGTTACCCGTGATGCTACAAGCACAGGCAGTCCCGATTTTTTGTTCAAATATGATAAAAAACATCGCCTTTCAGATTTGATCGGAGCTTATTCGATTGTTGAGGTACTGGGCGTTGAAGAATGGCACAGGTATTTTTATGATCATCACGACAGGATCATCAGTGACTCATTCTACTTTTTCCCAACCATAGTCAATGGCCGTCCTACCAAAGGGAAATTTGGCTCCATAATCATTATTACTTACGAGTATAATTCAAAAAACAGGATCAACAGGTCATCTGCTTATTATGAAGAATCCCCGGACCCGAATGTTCCGTTCAGCACAGACACTTATTCCTATGATGCAAAGGGAAACCTGGTTGGACCGGCAGCCTATGACAATAAAATCAATTTGCACCGCACAAATAAAATATGGATGTTTCTTGGCAAGGATTATAGTGTGAACAATCCGGTTACCGGATCTCTTGAATACAATGTGTTTGGATTGCCCACGAAAATCTCGGTTGCGGACGGGATGCCTGGTGCCTTTTTTTGGGATTTTTATTATACAGATGCAGACATCAAGTATTCCTGCAGGTGAAATGGCTAGTGGTGAGTGGCTAGTGGCGAGTGGTAAGTGGCAAGTACATCCCACTAGCCACTCACCACTAGCCCTCCTGCAACAACAAAACGATAATTGACTTACCTTTAGGCAAAATCCTTCTCCGGGAAATTCATCCAGTACCATTGAATTTTCAAACTATCTGCAGCGAACTTAATATGAAAAATTTCTTGTTAATCGACGATCATGAGGTGATAAGAACGGGCATTAAATATGCTCTCCTGGATTCGTATAGGCCCTGTGAGATTTTCGAAGCCTTCGACCAGGAATCAGCCGTTACACAAATCAAGGCGAGGGAATACGAACTGATTATTATGGATGTGCAGATGCCTGATACCAATTCCCTTGGCCTGATGGACTACATCAAAACAACCCGTGAAGGCGCGAAAGTGTTGATTTTTTCGATGAGCGCCGAAAAAATGTATGCCAGGAAATTCCTGAAAGCGGGGGCCAAAGGATATATTTCCAAAAGCGCCGGTTTGCCGGAGCTCAGGAAAGCGATTGACCTCATCCTGCAAGGAAGGAAATACATCAGCGAGGAGCTGGCAGCTCAATGGGCCGTGGATTTTGGAAAAGAGGATGAAGACAATCCTTTTGAAAATCTAAGTACAAGGGAATTTGAAATTGCTTTATTGCTTACTACCGGCAAGACTGTCACCCAAATTGCCAGCTTGCTCAATATCAATATCTCGACAGTCGGCACCCACAAAGGGCGGATCTTCGAAAAACTGGGCGTGCAGAACCTCATCGAACTGGTTGAGCTTGCTAAATTATACGAGGTTCAATAAATGCCGCTTCGCTTCCGTCTATTGCATGTTGCTTTATTGTTTGACCAAAGTGGTCGTGGCGACGGTCGTGATATCGGGAATGCCATTAATGCTGGGATAACCCGTCAATACAAGTGTTTTGCCGTCAAAGCTTTTGATTTTGGAAGCCTGGTCCTGGAAGTAAAGACTATCCTTGGAGAGGTGCCAGGTTCCGCTTCCATCTGCGGGCGGCGTACAAACCGTACCTGCGTCAATGAATTTAAGGCTCGAATCTGCGTTTAATTGAATCAGATTGTCTTTTTCACAGGCATCAAGCGAATCGTATACGTTGATCGTGATGTTTGCATGCACCCATACAAGCCCGGTTAGCTTATACGTGCCAGTAAGATTGGCCACGGTAATTTCAGGGTTGTTACTGCTTTTGGTACAAGCGATAAAGCTTATCGCGAGCAATGCCGTTGCGGCGATAAATAAAACGTGTTTCCTGCTGGTCATGATTAAATTGTTTTTGTGTGTAATATAATTTTCAAATTCTTACCCGCAAACCTTTAGGATCATATAATGGCCCCCTGGTTATTTTGCCCATTATCCAATTGCCAAAAACAAGGATCTCTACTGTTGCATCCGTTATTGCTGGATCAACAGGCAGGTACGCAAATGCAATAGAGACATCGAGCTGTGCACCATAAGCGCCGGAGGTAACGCGACCCA
>DATHGW010000118.1:0-6482 GCA_035317445.1 Puia sp. | reverse complement strand
TAAGGGGCAGTTCGTTTCCAATACGTGTATAGGGCGCGGCGGTATTGTTCTCCGCCAGTGCTGGCCAGCCAATCCTGTCCGTTCCAAGGCGATAACCATATCCCCTTAGGCTGATAAGGCATCACGCTGGGGCCTTTTAGTTTTTCATTGAGCAATCCACTTACTACCAGCGCCTGGTCCTTTACCTGCTCTGCGGATAGCCTTACCCGTGGCCCCCTGCCGTAGAATCTGTTGAATGGATCTTTTTCCTGCGCCGTCGCATCGAGTTTTGAATCCTGCCGGTATGTGGCGGAAAGTACCATTTCCTTCAATAATTTTTTTGTGCTCCACTGATCCTCATTCATGAATTTCCACGAAAGCGCATCCAAAAGTTCTTTGTGCGAAGGCGCTGCTCCCTGTGTGCCCAGATCTTCGAGTGTTTCTACCAGGCCCGTCCCAAACAATTGTTCCCACAGCCGATTCACCATGGTTCTGGCAGTGAGCGGATTTTCTTTACTGGTCAACCATTTTGCCAGGCCCATGCGGTTATGCGGTGCACCTGCCGGCATCGGGCCCAGCGAATGCGGCACATCTGGCTCCACCTGTTTCCCCTTCACCAGCCAATTGCCTCTTTCAAATACATGCGTTGTACGGTGCATGTCTGATGGGTTATCCATCATCACCGGCGTGGTCGGTACGTCGGCGTTCAATATTTTCCAGAATTGTTCTTTATTGTTTGCATATCCCGGCTTGCCCTGGCCAGGGAATTCCCGTGTGAAGTAAAACCAGTCGAATTGCATTCCATTGTCTGTCGGTTTCTTTAACGTAGGATTTTCATAAGTAAAATAAAGGTCATGCACGCCGGCGACGGGAACAAAATCAAAACTCGAGATCACCCAATCTTTTGTAGGTTGAACACTCAGGGTCTTCAGTACAGGACCGTCGGGCTTGTCCAGGTGAATCGTCCAGATTCCATGTTTTGCAAAACCAGTATACCGGTAAATGAGGGTATTTCTTTTTTCAAGGTCCACCTGTCTCAGCCTGGCAACGGCGTGATTGCGGAAGATGAGCCATTTGGTATCATTCAGTGCACTGTTGGCCAATGGATCGGCCGTAAGGGAATTGATGGCGGGTTGCCAGGTGCGGAGGAAGCGATTCATTTCAATAGCTTTTTCGGTCGATGCATTCTCTTTGACCCAGGTCGTGAGCGTATTAAGTGCTCTTCGTAAACTATCATTAAAATGCCTGAGCAGCGGATAATCCGCATAGGTGTCTTCGTCCCTGCTGTCGTTGAAAAAGGCTACAAATTTATAGTACTCATCATGTGTAAATGGATCGTACGGATGGCTATGGCATTGTACGCAACCGAAAGTTGTTCCCATGAGCGCTTCCCAGGTTGTGTTCACACGGTCAAGCACAGCCGCAGTCCGGAATTCCTCATTGTCTGTCCCGCCCTCGTCATTGGTCATGGTATTGCGGTGGAATGCGGTGGCAATGTATTGATCATCTGTGGGATCGGGAAGCAGATCGCCTGCGAGTTGTTCCGTCAAAAACCGATCGTAGGGTTTGTCTTCGTTAAAAGCCTGGATCAGCCAGTCGCGATAACGCCAGATGCTGCGGCCGTCATCCCTTTCGTATCCTTTGGTATCAGCATAACGGGCAAGGTCCATCCACATGGCCGTCCATCGCTCACCATAATGTGGGGAAGCCAGCAGGCCATCGATCAGTGTTTCGTAGGCGTGGCTTGTTGTATCGGTTAAAAATTTTTTGGCCAGGGTAGCAGGTGCTGGCATCCCGATCAGGTCGAGGCTTACCCTTCTCAGCAAGGTCGCTTTGTCTGCCTCGGCGGATGGCTGCATTTTTTCCCGCTGCAACTTATCCAGAATGAAATAATCAACCTCATTTCTTGGCCAGGCGGATTCTTTTGCGGGAATCAATCCAAACAGGGAGCCTTTTGGATAGGGTATGTCAACCTGTTTTACGGGCACATAGGCCCAGTGATTACCCCATTGGGCTCCTTCTTTGATCCATCTTTTTAATGTATTGATCTCGTCGTCCGACAAGGGTGCATGCCTGTACGGCATCCTTTCTTCCGGATCCCTGTTCGTGATCCGTTTAACCAGTTCGCTGTGTTCGGGATCGCCGGGAATGATGGCGGGCTTGCCGGATTCGGTGTTGCCGATCGCTTCGGACCTGAACAAAACGCTGAATCCGCCTTTGCGCCGAACGCCGCCATGACAAGTGATGCATTTCTTATTCAAGATGGGTTTAACCTGCGTGTTGAAATCAACCGCCTTTCTGCGTGAACTGAAAGTGAAAGCAGCAATAATGGCGACGAGCACAGATATGACCAACCATTTTTTTCTTGAAAGCAATCCCTTCATCCGGCGAGCAATTGGTAAGCGTCGAAATTACATTTTTTCTCTGGATTTCAGGTCACAAATGAGGGTCTTCCAGGCTGCCATTATGGCTTCTCCAGCAAATTATCGGAAATATGATAGGCTTCAATCTCTCCCAAACCGGTTGGGCCTTTTTGATCGCGAATACTGATCACAATTTGCCGGAGATTGGTGGCCGGAAAGGTTAATATCCTTTTTTTACCGATCGTCCTGGCATCAATGACCCGAAGCGTTTCGTGTTGCTCATTCATCAACAGGAGGCTGAATTTCTTACAATGCTGCCCATTTCCGAGGTATTCCTTCAGAACAACCGTATTGATCACTTGCGTGGTTGGAAAGGTCAACCCAATGTATTGAAGATCAGGGATTGTTATTTGCTCAAATGATCTGCTTTCTCCATCAATCAATTTAGGGGCATCCCGCTCCCCATTGTTAATAAAAAAAGCTTTGGCGCTCCGGGCCAGATTTTTACCAAAACTTTCATCTCGTAATTTTCTGAATCCGACCAGTGAAGCGGAATCATGCTCATTGATCAGTCCTCTTCTGTCCGGCGGTACATTCAGGATCAGGTTGGCGCCTCGTCCTACAGATTTCAACCACAATTGAAAAAGCTGTTCGGGGCTTTTCACTTGATTGTCTTCCTGCTGATGATAGAACCATCCGGGACGAATGCTTACGTCACATTCGGCGCCTATCCAGTTTTTTCCGTTCACATTGCCGTGATTCAGGGTGTCATTAGGCGGGGAACCCTGCCCCCTGGCAAACCCGGCTGTATCAAGCAGGTTCCAGTTGGGATCGCCTGCGATGCCGTTTTCATTGCCCACCCAGCGGATATCGGGGCCAATATCACTGAATACGACAGTATTAGGGGACTGGCTGCGCATCGTAGATTCAAATTTATGCCAGTCGTAGACCTGTTTTTTGCCATTAGGACCTTCGCCATTGGCGCCATCCCACCAAAATTCGAATAAAGGGCCATAACGGCTGATAATCTCTTTCATCATGTTCACAAAAACATCGTTATAGGCGTGTGTGCCGTATTTTGGATGGTTCCGGTCCCACGGCGACAAGTATACGCCGAAATTCAATCCATATTCCCTGCATGCGGTAGAGAGTTCTTTGAGCACATCTCCCTTTCCATTGCGCCACTTACTTTCCCTCACGGTATGTGTTGAATACTTGCTGGGCCACAGGCAAAATCCGTCATGATGTTTCGCCGTAATGATGATGCCTTTTGCGCCAGCTGCTTTTGCTATCCTGCACCACTGGCGGCAATCCAGGGTGGTTGGATTAAAAACGGCTTCGTGTTCCGTTCCCTGTCCCCATTCCAGGTCGGTAAAAGTATTCGGCCCGAAATGCACAAAAAAGTAATACTCCAGTTCCGCCCATTTGGCCTGCCTGGGAGATGGCGATGGAGCACTGGAATCTGCCTGCTGAGGGAAAACCTGCAGGGCAACTAAAATCAACATGCAGCATGTGAATATTTTTTTCATCTCATCATTTTTATCACAGGGTCAATTCCGCCATTAAAATAAACATTCCTTCGCACTTATGCTTAATTTTGCTGCACTAAAAAATGCATATGGAATACCGTATCGAGAAAGATACCATGGGTGAAGTTAATGTGCCCGCCACTGCTTACTACGGAGCCCAAACACAGCGCAGCATTGAAAATTTTAAGATCGCAGAGGAAACCGACCGCATGCCGGCAGAAATCATCCGTGCGTTTGCCTATTTGAAAAAAGCTGCCGCCCTGACCAATCTCGATGCCGGGGTACTGGATAAGGAAAAGGCGGAACTGATTGGAAAAGTGTGTGACGAAATTCTGGAAGGCAAACTCGATGCCTATTTTCCCCTGGTCGTATGGCAGACGGGGAGCGGTACACAAAGCAACATGAATGTCAATGAAGTGGTGGCCTACCGTGGTCATGTGCTGCATGGAGGCGAGCTGACCGATAAAGAAAAATTTTTACATCCCAATGACGATGTGAATAAATCGCAGTCATCCAACGATACTTTTCCAACGGCCATGCATATCGCCGCGTATAAAATGCTTGCGGAAAAAACAATACCGGCGATCGAAAAACTGAGGAATACCCTGTCGGAAAAAAGCAGGCAGTTCATGAAAGTGGTCAAAATTGGCCGAACGCATTTCATGGATGCGACTCCGCTGACCGTCGGACAGGAATTCAGCGGTTATGTATCACAGTTGGATCACGGTTTACGCGCCATCCGGAACACACTGGCACACCTGTCGGAACTCGCGCTGGGCGGCACAGCCGTGGGCACGGGCATCAATACCCCTCCGGGCTATGCGGAAAATGTAGCCGCAAAAATTGCGCAGCTGACTGGTCTTCCTTTTGTAACCGCTGAAAATAAATTCGAGGCTCTGGCAGCGCACGATGCCATCGTGGAATCTCATGGCGCTTTAAAAACGGTGGCCGTAAGCCTGATGAAAATAGCCAATGATATCAGGATGCTTTCTTCCGGTCCCAGGAGCGGGATTGGCGAAATTTTTATACCTGACAATGAACCCGGGTCCTCTATTATGCCGGGTAAAGTGAACCCGACCCAATGTGAAGCCTTAACCATGATCTCTGCACAAGTGATGGGGCATGATGTCGCCATCAATATCGGCGGCGCCACGGGTCATTTTGAATTGAATGTTTTTAAGCCCATGATAATCTATAATTTCCTGCACAGTGCGCGTTTAATCGCCGACGGCTGTGTCAGCTTTAATGACAATTGCGCCATCGGACTGAAGCCTATCGAAGCGAACATTAAAAAACATGTAGACAACTCATTGATGCTGGTCACGGCGTTGAATCCAAAAATCGGATATTACAAATCGGCGGAGATCGCGCAAAAGGCGCATAAAGAAGGAACGACATTGAAAGAGATGGCTGTAAAACTCGGTTACCTCACGGCGAAGGAATTTGATGAGTGGGTTGATCCGGCGAAGATGGTCGGGAGAGTGGATTAAGGGAACTGTATAATCACTTTCTGCGTATTAATATTGATCTGGTAACCATTGTAGATCTTCAGAATGTACACCCCAGCCTTGAACCGCCCGACTTCAATCATAAAATTCTCCTGGTCTTTTGTTTCCTGCAAGACCAGTCTTCCGGAAATATCATAGAGTTGTACCAGGAAAGGTTTTCGCATACCCGATTTGCACAACACGTGAATGACAGTAGAAGCGGGATTCGGATACACCAAGGTCGCTTCGCGGTTGTTCACAGGCTTTTGCGGAACATAATTTTCGTGTATAGGCAGGGTTTCAAGAAATACCATTCTTAAAATATGTCCTGGTGTTTTGGTCGCGGCCTGCGCACCGGTAAATCCGCCGGTAGGACCCGATGTGGATCCTGAGCTGTCAATGGCGAGGAAGATCGTATCTCCCGAAGGCGCAATGGCGATATCCCTGATCCTGTATTCATGCAGGTAGGGAATGGTATCGACGATCTGTGGTGTACTCGAACTATCGATGCCGTCACCCGCCGTTTTTAATTTTAACCGGTACATCCCCAGCTTCAGGGAAGTGACCAGCAGCGAATTTTTCCATCCGGGAATATACATTTTATCATAGTAGTCGATGCTCGATGGTGCAATGGTGGGCCAGGTATAATTGCTCGCTCCACTGGAAGGAACGCTCGCTCCACCCACATTAAAAAATGAAAAAATGGGTTCTTTCACATTATTTGCCGCGCAAAAACTGGTCTCGTTGTGTATCGTTTGGTTGGCCAGCTTGTCGTTATTTGGATTCGCATCCGTATCATTGTAGTTGTTATCGCACATGCCGGCAACCTTAGGCCAGCCGTAATTCCGGGAGGCCTCGATGATATTCACTTCATCGTCTGATTTGTCGCCATGTTCCGAATTATATAGTACATAGCTGCCCGATACATTGGCCCATACCAATCCCTGACTATTCCTGTGGCCATAAGAATATACTGCATTCACTTTTCCGCTCACTGAATTGTTGATGGGATTATCGTTGGGTATCCATGGGCTATAGGCACCATCATCTGCATCGCCATCATCTACCGTATTCAACCGAAGGATCTTTCCTTCATAGATGTCTTTGTTTTGCGCGTTGTTAGT
>DATHGW010000117.1:0-13537 GCA_035317445.1 Puia sp. | reverse complement strand
TGATGTAACGCCTGATGGCCAGCAGTTATGGACTGCATCCGCTGATGATGGAACCATTGCCATCATCGATCTGGCGACGAAAAAAGTTTCTTCTACACTTGATGCAAAGGTATCGGGAGCCAACCGGCTCATCTTTACACCAGATGGAAAACAGGCGTTGGTTTCCAGTCTGAGAACCGGTGATCTGTTTGTTTTTGATGTGGCATCTCATAAAGAATTAAAACGGATCAGCATAGGTCATGGCGGAGCAGGCATCTTAATGGATACAGATGGCTCAAGGGCATTTGTAGGATGTACCCCGGATAATTATGTTGCCGTCATCGATCTCAAAACGCTTGAAGTGATCAGCCATATTAATATTGGCGGAGGACCTGATGGTCTTGCGTTCGCCGTTAGGCGTTAGTTTTTCCCCGCCTATCAACCTATCAACTTATCAACTAAAACAACGCAATGCAAAAGCGTAAACTCGGAAAGAGCAACCTGGAAGTCTCCGCACTAGGCCTTGGCTGCATGGGTATGAGCTTTGGCCTCGGCCCGGCCGCAGACAAGAAGGAAATGATCTCGCTGATCCGTTCAGCAGTTGAACTGGGCGTTAGCTTTTTTGATACAGCTGAAGTGTATGGACCATTTACCAACGAAGAACTGGTAGGCGAAGCGCTGGCGCCCTTTCGGAAGCAGGTCGTCATTGCCACCAAATTCGGATTTAAACCAGCTTCCGACGGCAAGTGGAGTGAATTGGATAGCCGGCCGGAACATATCAAAGAAGTGGTTCAAGCGTCGCTTAAACGGCTGAAAACGGATGTGATCGACCTGCTCTACCAGCACCGCGTGGATGATAAGGTTCCCATCGAAGACGTGGCAGGAGCAGTCAAAGATCTGATTCAGCAGGGCAAGGTGAAGCATTTTGGTCTGTCGGAAGCCGGCGCAAAAACGATTCGTCGCGCTCATGCCGTGCAACCTGTAACGGCATTGCAAAGCGAATACTCATTGTGGTGGAGAAAACCCGAAGAGGAAGTGATCCCAACACTGGAAGAACTCGGGATTGGTTTCGTTCCCTTCAGTCCGCTGGGTAAAGGCTTTCTCACTGGCAAGATCGATGAAAAGACCAGTTTTGACCCTACTGATTTTCGCAATATCGTCCCGCGTTTTGCTCCCGAAGCCCGCAAAGCGAATCAGTCGTTGGTCGAACTACTTCAGCAGGTGGCCAGGGAAAAAAATGCAACGCCTGCACAGATCGCATTGGCCTGGCTGCTGGCGCAAAAACCATGGATCGTTCCCATCCCTGGCACCACTAAACTGAATCGGCTTAAGGAAAACATGGGGGCGGCTGACCTTGTCCTGACAGCAGAAGATATCCGCAAGATCAATCGCGCAGCAGAAGAGATCCAGGTGCAGGGTGCCCGGTATCCTGAACACCTCGACAAACTGACCGGACGTTAAGACCTAAAGACCGCGATGTGGTCGTTATCCCGCCTCATGTTGAACACTGGCACGGCGCAACCCTTGGCAACCCGTTCACCCATATCACGATTACCAATAATTCCAAAGATACGGCAAAACGTGTTATTCATATTCTGGTAAAATAATGAAGTGCTGTTTATAGCTTCATCAAAACAAGTAAATTTTCACCAGCATTTTTAAGATGAATTATTTTGCCTTCAGCATTATTAATTAAATATTTTACCAATAATTTCTCCTTACCTATTTCAATTAGTATATTTTCATTTTCAACTACGAGGTTGTAAGTTGTCAAAAAATAATTGCCTGATTTAGCATTAGTGACAAGTAAATTGAGTGAGTCCTTTTTTGGTCCAGAAGGAGAGTTGGAAAAGACATACATGATATCTTCAAACGGCGACTTCCACTCCCCTACTAAAATGGATTCGATTTCAGATTTACTAAAGATTTCGTGATCGTTCATATTTCCCCGTTAAGCCGGGTCATTTATATTATTATCAAGCCGTTTTTTTATTTTTCGGTCATACAAATATTACAAACACCTGTAAGGATTGTATCTGCCTTATACAGAAAGTAGCCTTTAGGTAGTTGAATAATTGAAATATCAGTTCTGTCAAGACAGGTTGTTTTCCCACATTTTTCACAAATGAAGTGAAGATGATTGTCATGATGGGCATGTTCGTCGCAATCCGCCTTACATAGCGCGTAGCGAACAGAATTATTATAGGCAGGAATAGCATGGATGATCCCCTTTTTTAAAAAAGCCTGAAGCGTTCGGTAAACCGTAATCCGGTCAAACTGATGCTGTGTCTTTTTTTCTATGAGCTGATTTTCCAAAGCGTTTTCACTGTTCTGAAATAATTCCAGAATTTTTATCCTGGCCTTTGTAACAGCGAGATGATGTTGTTTTAAAAAAATGATCGAATACGGCCCGGGTTTGCCAGGTGCAACATTTTTATTGTTAACAACTTTCATTTTAATTTATTGGACGATTTCCATTAATGGATTAAAAATTAATTCTTCAAATCAAAATCCAGCGGGAATTCTAATTTGAAAGCGATATTTCTGCCCATATTATAAATGCCCAGGTGACCATTGGGTGATGATGAATATTGTTCAAAATATTTCAACCTGCTCAGGTGATCCTGGTAGGCCACATCAAATAAATTATTGCCCATGATGTAAATATTGACAATTGTTTTGCCTTTGCCATTGGTAATCCCTGCCCCGACCCCTGCATTGAACAATGTATAACCGGGAGTGGGTGTTTCAGTATTATCAGTAAGATAAACCCTGTTTTGCGCTGCATAATAGGCCAATTGGACTTTTACAAAACCATTGACAATATGACTTGACTTGGAATCAAAATCATATCTCAGTTCAGAAATACCATGTAGCGGCGGAATAAAAGGCACGTACTTATTACTGTCTGATTGCAATTTAGGGTCAACACCCTTGTTGAGCGCATACACGACAGACAGGCTGTTTTCAAAATGAAGACCTTTGACCGGATGAATATCTACGCTGACTTCTCCACCATATAACTGCGCCTTTCCCTGCTGGAATTTAAATGTCTGGGTTCCGGGAACAATAACTGAATCTGCGCCGCCATTTGTCACGACCTTTTGGTTAAATATATAATTGGAGATGGTATTGTTAAACAGGCTTAATGTTATTAAGGCATATTTTGAGGAATATTCTGCCCCAATATCTTCCTGGATATTGAATTCGGGCTTAAAATCGGCATTACCAATCTGGTAACTGTTAGTACCAGGGTGTACTCCGTTGGAAGATATTTCCGCAATATTCGGAGCACGGAAGCCGCGAGATAAATTCGCTTTTATTGAAAATTTTTCCGTGAAATTATAAGTTGCGCCGATGCTTCCCGTAATTCCGGAAAAAGTCTGGGTAAAATTAGAAAATGGCTTAGACGCTCCAACGGTGTCAGCGCCATACACGGGCATATCAAATCCGGTAACAGGATTTGGTTGTGTATATAGCTCGCTATTTTTAAAAGATCTACCGTCATACCGTACGCCACCCGAAATATCTAATTTATCAATGGTCTTTTTGATCAAAACAAAAGGACCGATATCAAATTGATGATACGAGGGAATGACAAAATCTGTTCCTTTAGTGACTGTATTGTCCTGGTACATCCCATTCACTCCTGCCGTTAAATTCCAGCCACTGAACTCAGGGAAATAATATTTCAAATCATAGGAATAAGTGTTTAGCTGTAAAAATAATCCTGGTGTTGTTGGCGCCTCCGGATGACTAAACTCACGGCGTACGCTTCTCTGATAACCAAGATTAACGGCTAACCTACCACTCCCGATAATAAAGTTGTTATTAGTATAAACCCGGTAATGCTGTACGTGTTGATGCAAAACGCCAATTGAATAAGATTTCAATTCTTCATCTGATACGATAGGCCTCACTGTATCCGCTTCAGTGATTTGCTTTGTAAATTTCCTCGTGGCTGAGTCGCGGCTTCCATCGGGTATTTCCTGAAGATCATCAAAAAGGGAAAAACTCAGGTGTGAATAGCCCCATGTCCGATGCAAGCCAAAGGAAACACCGGCATCGGTTTCACTAAATGCTGTGTTATAAACACGCCCATCAATTTTATTTTGATAATTGGTGGCTTGTTTGTGGGATACTCTTGCCATCCATTCAAAACCTTTTTTTGTTGCGCCAAGCATGGCAGAGCCACCAAATAAACCATTATTGGTATGGTACTCGGTAAGTACATCCCCAATTAATTTCCCCTCCGGTGCTGGTTGGGTTGGTATCAAATTCACCACCCCTGCCAGGGCATCAGAACCATAAGTTAGGCTGGCTGGCCCTTTAATGACTTCTATCTTTTCTACGCCATATTGATCCACTTCAATGCCGTGTTCATCACCCCATTGTTGTCCTTCTTGTCTTAAACCGTCAAACAAAGTTAATATGCGGTTATAACCCAGGCCCCTGATAAATGGTTTGGATACATTTGGCCCTGTAGTCAGCGCATTAACACCAGGCACTTTTGCGATAGCATCTATAATATTTGTGCTCAGGTTAGTGGCAATATAATCATGATTAACAGCAACGATAGGTACCGGGCTTCTTTTTATCTGGGTAGCCTTTGATAAACCCGTTACTACAACCGGGCTTTCTTCAATCGCATATTCCAATAATTCAAAGTTTATAACAGTGCTGCCACTGATGGCGACATTTTTTGTTACGGTTTTAAATCCGACGTAATGGACCTGAATAAGATAGGTTCCGGATGGTAAGGAATTGAAACGATATTGGCCGTTTTCATCAGCAATCACACCCAATTTAAGATCCGGAATATAAACAGTAGCTCCTGGTAAAGCACCCCCCTTATCCTTTTCGACTACTTTACCCGATAATGTTCCGCTAAGGATAAATAATTTTTTTATATGTTTTGTTGCATAAGTACTCTGGGAAAATATGAACTGATTAGCTGCGAGGCAAAACACAAGCAGCAATAGCGATGGAAGTGCAGATGTTTTCATTATAAATTATTTTATGGTGTAACTGTCTATGAGTTAGAATTAACGGTTGAAAGAATAATGGAACTGAATATTCCATGACAGGTATTTTTATCACTAGTAAATCGAGGCATTAATACTCTGCGATAGCTGGCGGTCCGCGTAGACAAGAAACAAAATAATCTGTGGAGTAGAAATTGTGAGTAGACTTATTCTGATAAGTTGCAAATAATACCGGGCTATTAAAGGCTATGATAGTATTCTTAAACAAAAAAGGACCCTCTACTACCAGGTTCTCAACATCGCAATGAAATCCGGAACTGGTTAATTGTGCCTCTGCACTGGTTGAACTTGGTGAAGCATCCTTATGATTGGCTAATAAATTATGGAGTGCCAATTTGGGAGTAATGCTGAATCCAAAAAGAGCAAGCATTACGACAACTAAAAAACTCTGTATGTTTTTTTTTCTTAGCAATTGAAATTTTGATACCTAGTTGCAATTTACTGTTTATTATATAAATACCCAATTTCTTACTAAAAAATCCTGAATTTATCAGCTAGTCTTCGTCCATCTTATTCTTCAACTTGCCAAGCAGAGCGTAAGCGCCTTTCATGACCAGCTTTTGCCCCATCCAGCTAATAGCATTTCTGTTCTGCAATTCAATATACCCTTCATCATTATTCCCCGTTTCTACTTCAACCATACCAAAATGTTTGTCGTTTTTTGCAATGAAAACATATTCCTTTCCCATGTATCGTACTACAGCCTCCTCCGGGACTGCAGTTACTGACTTGTTATTTAGTTCAAAAACGCCCGAAAGCAACATGCCGGGCAGGAGGATTTCCTTTGGATTTTGAAAATGGCAATGTATTATTCCAGTCCTATTGTCATCAATATTTTTTGTTATCAATATTACTTCTATGTCATACCATTCATTGGGTTTGTCCACTAATGCTACTTTGCCTTTCAACCCTTTTTTGAAATTAGTAATATCTTTTTCAAACACAGTAATGGCAGCGTGTATATCGTGCGGGTCTATCAGTTCAAACAGTACATCGGACTGACTTACATATTTCCCGATATTTACATTCACTTTAGATACATACCCGTCAATCGGTGAATAAATTGGTACGGAACGGGAAATAGAATTCACTTCAAGCCTCTCCGGATTGATATTGATGATCCGCAATTTCTCTGATAATGATTTCAATAAAACCTGCTGGGTTTTGAAATCACTTAAAACCAGTTGATAATTTTTTTTACTCGTGGCGTCCGCATCACTCAGTTCTTTTTGTCTTTGTACATCAGTACTTAAATATTCCATTCTTGCCCTGGTCGTCAAATACTCCTGTTGCAATTGGATATAAGATTGATCTTCCATTATTGCGATCACCTGTCCCTTGTGAACATGATAGCCGGGCAATAAAGAAGTATTCCGCAAACAGCCCGACAACGGAAAACTCACCGATACCAGGCTTTCAGGTGGCACATCTACTATCCCATTTACTTTCAGCGTAGTGTGCATTATTTTGGTTTCCGGTTCACCAATTATAATTCCGGCATTTTTCAACTGAATGCTATCCAGCACAACTGTATTTTCGGCCGAAGGATCTTTAGACTTTTCTTCAGAAGTGGCTTTATCCTTACAAGAGACCAGTAAAGGAAACAAAACCATATATAATAAACATTTTCGCATGGCTTAATTTTGATTGGATTTTAATAAATACTCCAGTTCTATTTTACGGATGTTAAATTCTTTTAGCGCATCCACATACTGGCCTCGTAAATCAATAGCATTTCCGAGTAATGCTCCCCATTCAATATAGTTGATCTCTCCATTTTTATAATTAAGATTAGCCACCCGGATGATGATATCCGATTGAGGCAAGACATTATTTTTATAATATTGTACGGCCTGCCGGTATTTTATGTATTCGTCCCAGTTTTGTTCAAGCCTGAATTTCAAATCTGCTAAGGCAAGCCCTGTAGAAGCCTCAGCCATTAACTCTTTTGCATCTGCGGCTTTTACCTTTGCTTTTTGCGCTTTGGTAAAAACGGGAACAGCAACACCTATTTGTACGGTGGAAAACCTCCTGTCGCTGCTATAGTAGCTTTCGGTGCGGTCCTTATTCAATTGCCAGCCTACCATGGATTGATTGCTGTAGCCTATCATCAGATCGGGCTGTAATCTGGCTTTTTCCAATTTAGCCGTACTGGAGGCGATTTGTTGCAGCTGTTTGTAATAATTCAGATATGGATGTTGTTGCACTGCGGTACTGTCAAATAAAACTGGTATACAATCCAAAGTATCCGATGCTTCAAAAGGTCCCGTCACATTGATCAGCACTCCCAATTGAATAGAGGCAACGTGCTTATCTGATTCAAGCATTTGCCGTTGCATGTGTAGTTGTTGCACCTGATTTTCGAGCATCGTTTTCTCCAGGATATTACTCTCACCTTTTTCAAAACGCAGCGTGGCTATCTTCAGGTAATTGGAGAAGATGCTATCGGTTTTCTGTAATAGTACTCGTTTGGCTGTGATATATTGCAGTTGCAGATAAGCGCGCTTCACCAGTCTTGTAATTTCTGATCGCTGCAAACTCGTTTGTAATTTTGCGCTTTGAAATTCCTGTTCATATACGTCATGCTGCCGGTTGTAGAACGCTGGTAGTGAAAAATTTTGCATTAAAACAAAACGGTTATCAAAATTCGTACTGTTAATAGCTCCCAGTTCCGCATTCAGGTGTGTTTTAGGAATATCTGTAGCAGACTCGCGCAGGTCTTCAAAATACTTCTCCTGCAGCCGGCTTAATTTTATTTGCCGGTTTTGCTGGGCGGCCAGTTGAACAGCTTCATTCAAACTGATTGTTCTAATGTTCTGGGACTTGATTACAGACGGCACGAATAACAATAGGATAATAGTTGTTATAACGGGGTTTCTTTTCTTCATTCCCGATCTTCCTTCAAATAATAAATACAAGGATGGAAGCACTAGTAAGGTTAGTAAAGTGGCGGTTATCAGCCCACCGATCACAACCGTTGCCAAAGGGCGTTGCACGTCAGCGCCAGCTCCTTTACTTAATGCCATTGGAAGAAAACCTAAAGAAGCCACAGCGGCAGTCATTAATACAGGACGTAATCTTACCTGTGTTGCCTTTACAATGATTTGCTTTATATCAGTCATCCCTTCCATTTTTAAATGGTTCATCTCACTGATAAGTACTATGCCGTTCAATACTGAAACACCGAACAAAGCAATAAATCCAACGCCTGCAGAAATACTAAAAGGCATTCCCCTAAGCCACAATGCCAATATGCCTCCTATTGCTGACAAGGGTATTGCAGAAAAAATAAGCAGGCCAAATCTTAATTGGTGAAAAGCGAAAAACAACATGAGAAAGATTAATAATAATGCTATTGGCAATGCTATACTTAAGCGCTCCGTCGCGTTTTGAAGGTTTTCATACTGGCCGCCGTAGGTAATGTAATAACCTGCTGGTAATTTAATTTGCATGGCAATTTTTTCTTTCAAATCGTTTACGATGCTTTGTACATCCCTGCCTCTTACGTTAAAGCCAACTGTGATCCTTCTTCTTGCGTCTTCCCGCTGAATCTGGTAAGGGCCATCTTTGATCCCGATACTTGCAAGCAAATTCAAGGGCACTTGCCGGCCATTCGGCAAACCCACCAAAAGGTTACCAATCTCATTCACATCTTTTTTTTGTTCCTCATTCATCCGGATAACCAGATCATATCGTTTATCTCCTTCAAACACCAAACCTGCAACTGCTCCTGCATAGGACGATTGAATGGTGTTATTGATATCTGAAATGCTTGCGCCAAATCGTGCAATCTCCTCCCGGTTATAGGTAATCAGCATTTGAGGAATACCTGTTATTGTTTCCGTATAAATGTCTTTTGCTCCTCTCACAGTTTGAATGATCTTTCCCAGGCGATCCGCATATAGGGCTAAGGTATCAAGGTCATCCCCAAATATTTTACATACTACGTCCTGTCTTGCACCGGTCATCAGTTCATTAAAACGCATCTGCACGGGAAACTGAAAGCCTGTGGCAATACCTGGCACTTCCTGCAATGCGTCACTCATTTTATTCGCCAGTTCGGGAAATGACCTCGCGCTTTTCCACTCATCTTTTGGTTTTAATATCACCATCATATCTGCGGCCTCCAGGGGCATCGGGTCGGTTGGGATTTCGCCGGAGCCAATCTTGGTTACTACTTTTTGCACTTCGGGAAATCTATCAAGCAAAAGCCTTGCAGATTTTTCAGTTGTATGAATAGTATTCGTTAAGGAAGAACCCGTAAGCAATCTTGTATCAATCGCAAAATCGCCTTCCTCTAATTGCGGGATAAATTCGCCGCCCAGTGAAGTAAGAATAAAAATAGATCCGGCAAATAAAACAAACGCTATCGTTATCATGACAACAGGCATCCTGAGAGACCTTTTTAAAAGTGGTTCATAGTAGCCGTCGAAGAACCTCATCATTTTATCTGAAAAAGTTTTTTTGTGGTTTAGTTTTTTACTCAGTAACAAACTACTCATCATGGGAACATACGTAAGTGACAAAAAAAATGCACCGATGATTGCAAAGGAAACGGTTTCGGCCATAGGCTTGAACATCTTGCCTTCAATACCCTCTAATGAAAGAATGGGCAGGTAAACAATAAGAATAATAATCTGCCCAAAAGCCGCACTGTTCATCATCTTTTTTGCAGAGCTGCCAACTTCCTCGTTCATTTGGCATTGAGATATTTTTTGAACCGAATTTAGTATTTCACCATGCGTCAATTTATGCATGACCGCTTCCACTATGATCACTGCGCCATCTACCAACAAGCCAAAATCAAGCGCGCCGAGGCTCATCAGGTTCCCACTTACTCCGAATAAATTCATCATAATGATTGCAAACAACATGGATAGCGGAATAACAGAGGCCACAATTAAACCTGCCCTCATGTTACCGAGGAATATGACCAATACAAATATTACAATCAACGCAGCTTCCAGCAAATTGTGCTCAACCGTTGAAATGGCATTGTTAACCATTTTGGTTCTGTCAAGAAAAGGTTCGATCATGACACCTTCAGGCAGCGTCTTTTCAATTTCTTTGATCCTGGCTTTTACCTTCCCAATCACTTTATTACTATTCTCACCTTTCAGCATCATCACAATAGCACCCGCTACCTCACCTTCATCATTGAATACGGTAGCACCATAGCGGACTGCATGACCAAGCCGTACTTCAGCTACATCTTTTATCAAAACCGGGATGCTTCCGTTTACCTGCTTCACAACGATATTGCCGATGTCCCGGAGGCTCTTCACTAAACCATCACTGCGTATAAATAAAACAGTAGGGCCTTTTTCGATGTAAGTCCCACCGGTGTTTTGATTATTATTTTGGAGACTTTTATATACATCGGCAATGGTAAGCTGAAAACTTTTTAATTTGTCTGGGGTTATAGCCACTTCATATTGCTTCACCATGCCGCCAAAACTGCTTATATCCGCAACCCCTTCAGTACCTAACAATTGCCTGCGTACAATCCAGTCCTGTATGTCTCTTAATTCGGTAAGATCATACTTACCTTCGTATCCCGGTTTCGTTTTTACTATATATTGGAAAACTTCCCCAAGACCGGTCGTAACCGGACCTAGCTGTGGATCACCCTCGCCGGGAGAAATTTGTGTTCTTACGAGCGCCAGCCGTTCACTCACTTGCTGTCTTGCCCAGTACACATCTGTTTTATCATTGAATACAATGGTAACCAGGCTCAGGCCGAAACGAGAAAAACTTCTTTGCTCAATGATTCCGGGAACATTGCGTGTGGCCTGTTCAATAGGCACGGTAATAAATCGCTCAACATCTGGTGCGCCCAGGCTAGGAGTGGCTGTTATGACCATTACCTGATTATTGGTAATATCAGGTACAGCATCAATAGGTAATTGGGTTACCGAATAGCCTCCCGATCCGATCAATCCCACGATAAACAATCCAATAACCAGTTTATTTTTTATCGAAAATTGAATAATAGCATTTAACATCTTACATACTTATATAAAACCAGCGTGATGCTTAGCAAAACTAATATAGGTGGATCTGCATAGACAGGTAAAAATCCTGTATTTTGGAGTAGATTTACATGATGAGATCATCCACAATTTTTAAAGATTTTGAACTTTCAGTAAAAGAGTACAACTCTAAAAAATCACGACCGCACAGGCATAGTTTTTTTGAAATGATATATGTCCTTAAAGGTTCCGGCACTCATCTGTTAAACGGGAACAGGTATTCTTACAAGAAAGGAGACTTTTTTTTATTAACGCCTGACGATTTGCACAGCTTTGAATCCCTTACTGTGTCAACGTTTTGCATCATTGATTTTACAAAACATTTTTTTGTAAAAACTCATCGCAGGGATGAAATCAATTCAGGGTTGAATGATTTTTTTAGGAAAACAGAATACATATTTCATAATCATAATAAAATAAAGGGGAACGTCATTGTCAATGAAAAAGACAAATTATTTATTCAAATATTGATTGATCAGTTGATTTTTGAAAAGAAGAACGAGCAGCCCATGCGTGATTCGATCCTTCAAAACATTGTTTTTTTACTGCTTAACCTAATTGGAAGAAACATTCAGCAAAATCTTTCCGGTAGTTTAATTGGCAGGAACTCACGCAATACCATTCACGATATGATCTATTATATCCATGAACATATTTATGATAAAGAGTTGATCACTGTAGAACGAATTGCCTTACACTTTAATAAATCAAAGGATTATATTAGCATTTATTTTAAGAAGCATACACAAACTTCTTTAAAGGAATACATTATACAATACAAATTGAACCTGGTTCGGACACGGCTAATTTATAGCGACCTCAGCGTATCAGAAATTGCCTATGAATTGAATTTTACCGATGAAAGCCATCTGAATAAGACCTTTCGGAAAAGGTATGGACAAACAGCAAATGAATATAGAAAATCGGAATGGGATAAAAAGAGGCACTAGGTCATTTCACCACGTGTAACGAATTAAGGAATTGGAATTTGCCAACCAAGGCTTTAGTGTTCTATTTTTTTGAGCGAATAAATCCATTTCAGTATCTTCTTGATATCCGCCGGCGACAAATTAGCATGCGGGGGCATATTCACATCGCCCCATACACCATGACCTCCTGCCAATATTTTCTGTGTGAGATGACCGGTGGACTTTGCATTGTTCGGATATTTCATCGCAATGTCCGTATACGAAGGTCCGATGGATTTTTCATCTGCTTTGTGACAGGATTTGCAATCCAGTGACATCATCAATGCCATGCCCGCTGCATTTGCCTGCATACTCGCCATCCTGGCCTTCATCTCCGGTGAATCCTCTCCCGCAAACACCGTCGTTGTTTTGCTTAGGGTGGCTGCCCCTGATTCGTCCTTTACCTCCACCGAAACAGTGTACTTTCCTTTTTTGCTGTAGGTATAAGAAAGCCTTGGCACCACAGTGGATTTTTTAATCCCATTGCCCAGGTTCCAGGTATAGGTCATTTTATCTTTTTCAGGATCCGTTGCCTTCACGGTAAACACTACCGGCAATGGCAGCCCGCCATAGGATTTACTTGCAGCAATACCCGCTATTTCAGGAGCGCGGTTCCCAATGTTATAGTCCAAACGCGCAAGTCCTGCATCCTTGTTTTTGGCAAACCAGCCGGAACCATATTCCAGTACATAAATTTTACCATCAGGACCGGTTTCCATATCAATGGGGTTATTGAATTTGGTTCCTTTCATAAAGGGTTCCATCTTATCCAGGTCGCCGTTGGGTTGCAGGGTCAGTAGTTTGATCCAGCCGCGTATCCAATCATAAAAAAACACCTTCTTATTAAAATAATCGGGCATGCGGGTGGCTTTTGGATACATGTCCGTATAATAAACCGGCCCGGCCATGGCATTTCTACCGCCGACACCTACCTGCGGAAACTCTTTTGAAACCCCATAAGGATAGTAGATCATAGCTGGCTGAGCGGGAGGCAGATCTTTAAGACCCGTATTATTTCTTGAATTGTTTACCGGGTGCAGGGGATCGAAAGCAGGACCAGCCACACCGGTTGCATAGTCATATTCATGGTAAGGAAAATTGTTGCCCACAAAAAGGGGCCAGCCAAAAAAACCGGCTTGCCTGGCCTGGTTAAACTCATCATAGCCCATGGGGCCGCGTGTGTCCAGGCTATCAAAACGGGCATCAGGACCAACCTCTCCCCAATATAAATAACTGTTTTTCTGATCCACCTGGATGCGATAGGGATTTCTGTCACCCATCACATAAATTTCGGGTCTTGTCTTATCGGTACCTTTTGGGAATAGGTTGCCTTCCGGAATATCATAGCTGCCATCGTCATTCATTTTTATTCTCAGGATCTTTCCACGCAGGTCATTGCTGTTACCTGCAGAACGCCGGGCATCGAAGTTCAGAAACTCAGGACGGTCATCCAGCGGGGCAAAACTGTTGATGTTGAAACTCTTTTTTCCCGGTTCATCAAATGGCGTGGAGT
>DATHGW010000116.1:0-5544 GCA_035317445.1 Puia sp. | reverse complement strand
GTCAATGACAGATCCTTCAAAACCAAACCCGGCACCTGTCAACAGCGGATCGCCGCTGAGTTCCGTTTGCAACAAGGAGGGTAAATTCACTCCGCTCACTTTATACCCGAATAAAGGACCCTGGAAAAAATTCCAGCTCAGGTGAAACAGGATGGAAAACCAAAGATTTTTCGTGTAGATATAATTTATACCCAACAAAATGCCCGCAAGGAAAATATTGAGCAGGGGTATGAGGTTTATTCCCGGATTGGCCATATGGAACAGGGTAAACAATACTGCTGAAACGATCAGCGCGATCCATTTGCCGAATGATTCCATCAGGTTATTTAAGATATAACCTCTGAAAACGACTTCTTCGCCGATCGCTACCATCATCATAATGCCAAATCCAATAAAGAGTTCACTTCCATTGAAATCAACATCCATCCATTCTAAATGCCGGGAAAAATAAAGGATCAATGTGCCTAAACCCAGGATGAGGGGCGCCAGAAAAAAGCCGGTCCCCGCGTCTTTTAAAAAACCTGTCCAATCAAATCCAAGACTCCTAAAGCTTTTCCGGTCAATGAACCTGCGAAAAAGAAAGACCGAAAGCAGCGAAACGACAAGGGAAACGAGGACGGTAAACCACAGGTATTGGCCCCGCAGCAGTTCTGTTACATTGATTTGCTCCCCCCTGGCGATAGCATCTTTGTTCAGTAAAGCAATCACCGATCCGATGGGTATGACGATGATCAGCAGAATAACAAAAAAAGCAGCGAAAAATAATAGAACCCTAAGCCATCCCTGCCTGATCAAGGGCGGCCTTCCGACTGGCGTATTCATAATTGATGGATTGACAACCGTTATTTGGAAACCTCGAAAAGATTCCGAAAGTTTGTATATTTTCTAATGACTAAACCGCTTACCTGATCCATGTTGCAAAGTTACCGATTTACCGTTGCCGAAAGATTTATTCGCTATGCAAAGATAGATACGCAAAGCGATCCCGTATCCAAATCGAATCCATCAACTGAAAAACAAAAAGAACTGGGGGTTCTGCTCGTCGCTGAATTAAAAGAAATCGGCGTGATAGATGCTCAACTGGATCAATATGGATATGTTTATGCAACCATTCCTTCCAACTCTGCCAAATCTACCGTCCCCGTGATCTGCTTCTGTGCCCACATGGATACCGCTCCTGATTGCAGCGGCAAAAACGTGAAACCGATCATCCATAAACAATATAACGGTGATGATATTGTACTGCCGGATGACCTCTCGCAGATCATCACGACCAGGGAACATCCCTATCTGAAGGGAAAAATTGGGGATGATATCATCACGGCATCCGGAAACACTTTATTGGGTGCGGACGACAAGGCTGGTATTGCCATCATCATGGACATGGCCGCTTACCTGCTTCTGCATCCTGAAATCCCGCATGGCAAGCTCAAGATTTTGTTTACGCCAGATGAGGAAATTGGCAGAGGGGTAGATAAACTGGATCTAAAAAAACTCGGCGCCGATTTCGGCTATACGTTGGATGCAGGTGAACTGGGTACTTACGAAGACGAAACATTTTCTGCCGATGGCCTGAGCGTTGTTTTTCATGGCGTGAGTGCACATCCCGGCTATGCTAAGGACAAACTGATCAATGCGATCAAATTGGCCTCGGCATTCATTGACTCATTACCGAAGGACGAATGGTCTCCTGAAACCACTGAAGGAAGATATGGTTTTGTACATCCCGTCAGGATGGATGGCAATGCAGAAAAGGTTACGGTTGACTGGATCCTCCGTGATTTCAATACATCCAGATTAACTGCGTATGCCGATTATCTGCGCGAAAGACTGGCGGAAATCCTGGCGGGTTTTCCCGGAGCAAGGGCCGAATTCGCGATTAAGGAACAATACCGCAACATGAAGGAGGTGCTGAACAACCATCCGCAGGTTTCACAGTATGCTATGGAAGCCATTGAAAAAGCAGGGCTGACCGTGAAGCATTCCAGCGCCCGTGGAGGCACGGATGGCTCGAGGCTTTCTTTCATGGGATTGCCCTGTCCAAATTTATTTACCGGAGAAATGGCCTTTCATGGGAAACATGAATATATAAGCATACAGGACATGGAAAAAAGTGTTGAGACCATTGTGAGGCTAGCACAGATATGGGAAGAAAAATCTGCCAGCTGATGAAGACGAACTTTTACTTCTTCAACATATGCTGTACAATTTTCACTGCATGGTCCCTGGAGTTTTCGATGAACCATACATGTGTCTCCATTCCGCCACAGACGACGCCGGCGAGATAAATATTTTTCATGTTGGATTCCATCGTTTCAGGATTGTATGCAGGTGATTTTTTTTCGTCTTCAGAAAGTACGATGCCTGTTCTGCGTAAAAAATCGAGATTGGGCTGATAACCGGTCATTGCAATGACATAGTCGTTCCCGAGCGTAATTACTCCATCCTGTGTTTGAATATCAACTTCCTTTTCGCGGATGGCCAGGATGGAAGACCTGGTATATGCTTTGATGCTTCCTTCTTTAATCCTGTTTTCTATGTCCGGCTTTACCCAATACTTTACCCGCGGACCAATTCCTTCGCCCCTGATCACCATCGTTACTGCGGCGCCTTTTCGATAGGTTTCCAGCGCGGCATCCACCGCAGAATTACTTGCCCCGACGACAATGACATTTTGCATGGCATAAAAATGTGGGTCTTTATAATAGTGGGCTACCTTGGTCAGATTTTCTCCAGGCACCTGCATCATCACCGGGATATCGTAAAAACCAATCGCGATGACGACATGCGAAGCAAGGTATTTGTTCAATGAGGTCTCGACCTCGTAGCCCCCGTTGGATGTTCGGATGGCCCTGACCGTTTCCTGCAAATGGATCCTGAGGTTGGCAGATGCAGCAATTCTCCGGTAGTATTCCAAGGCTTCGGGCCTTGTGGGTTTCGCGTTGTTGCTGACAAAGGGAACGGCGCCAATTTCCAGTTTCTCCGAAGTGGAAAAAAAATTCATGTTCACAGGATAATTGTACAGCGAATTCACCAGGCATCCTTTCTCGAGAATCAGGTAATCCAATCCCGCTTTTTTTGCTTCCAGTCCACAGGCAATGCCAATAGGTCCTCCTCCAATGATGATCAGGTCTTTCATATTGTCCTTTCGTATTTATTCAGCGGTGACAAAGTTACCACATTAAAACTTGCAGGAAGGAATGTCGCAAAAAGTAGTACATTCAACGCCAAATTTGAGGCATGGAAAGTTTTTATTCTTATTGGTGGATCCTGATTGTCGTGGCATTTGTTTTTAGCGGGTTGGTAACCGTTAATCAGGGATACATCAATGTGCTGACCATGTTTGGCAAATACCGTCGAATTTTAAGACCCGGATTGAATTTCAAGATCCCGTGGCTGGAACAGGTGTATAAGCGCATCAGCATCCAAAACCGTTCGGTGGAATTGGAGTTCCAGGCGGTTACGGCTGACCAGGCCAATGTATATTTCAAAAGTATGTTGCTGTACGCCGTTCAAAATGCAGATGAAGAGACGGTAAAAAGAGTTGCTTTCAAATTCATCAGCGACCGCGACCTCATGCAGGCCTTGACCCGAACCATTGAAGGAAGCATCAGGGCATTTGTCGCCACAAAAAAACAGGCCGAGATCCTGGGACTAAGAAAAGAAATCGTGGAGTTCGTGAAAGGCCAGATCGATCATTCCCTGGAAGAATGGGGATATCACCTGCTCGACCTGCAGATCAATGATATTACGTTTGACCAGGCCATCATTGACTCGATGAGCAAGGTGGTGGCGAGCAATAATCTGAAAGCAGCCGCAGAAAACGAAGGGCAGGCCCTGTTGATTACCAAAACCAAAGCTGCTGAAGCCGAAGGTAATGCGATCAAGATCTCTGCAGAGGCGGAAAAAGAGGCTGCACGGTTACGCGGACAAGGAGTTGCCTTGTTCAGGGAAGAAGTAGCCAGGGGGATGAGCGAAGCCGCTGAGCAAATGAAAAGGGCTAACCTGGATACCAACGTCATTCTGTTCAGTATGTGGACCGAAGCCATCAAAAATTTCGCCGAAGTTGGGAAAGGTAATGTGATCTTCCTTGATGGAAGTGCCGATGGTATGCAAAATACCATGAAACAGATCCAGGCACTGATGTTGAAACAGCGGCCCAGCTAATGTTTCAATTTTAGCATTTTGTTAAAAAATACTTTTGGACTACCCGCGTTATAGCTCGGATTCTTTATTTTTATCATATAAAATAATACTGGATGAATTTATTTTTCCTGCAGGTTATCCTTGATTCTGCCAGATTGAAGGATAGCCTCGCCAGAGTGGCGCAACTGGGATCGGCACAAAAAGAAAGCTTATGGGATATTATTCTAAAAGGAGGTCCGCTGATGATCCCGCTGGCCATCCTGCTGGTCATTGCCATTTTTTTCTTTATAGAACGTGTTATCGCCATCAATAAGGCGGCGAAATCCGACGAGAATTTCATGAACATCATCCGTGACCATATCGTGTCGGGTAATGTCACTGCAGCAAGAAGCCTCGCGAAGAATACCAACAATGCCATTGCCAGGATTATTGATAAAGGCATTCAGCGCATTGGCAAACCCATTGATGCCATTGAACGTAGCATGGAAAATGTAGCCAAACTGGAGCTCTACAAAATGGAGAAAAATGTATCGATCCTTTCTGTGATCGGCTATATCGCTCCGCTTTTCGGTTTTTTGGGCACCATCGCCGGGATGTTTCAATTGTTCTACAATATCGCTTCCACCGGCGAATACAGCATTTCCAATATTGCCGGCGGGATTTATGTCAAGATGATTTCTTCCGCTTCGGGCCTGATCATCGGGATCATTGCCTATGTAGGTTATCGTTACCTTAATTCGCAAATAGACAAGGCGACCAATAAAATGGAGGCAGCCAGCGGTGAGTTTATAGATGTATTACAGGAACCAACCAGGTAAACAGCGTTTAAATAATTTCCATGAATCTAAAAAGGCGACATAGAGATGATGCTGAAGTGCATACGGGCCCTTTGAATGATATTCTTTTCATTCTGCTGTTGTTCTTCCTGATCGTTTCAACCCTGGCCAATCCCAATGTGGTCAGACTTTCGCAGCCGAAATCGAAGAGTGATACAAAGGCGAAACAAACCGTGGTGGTTTCCATTAATGCAAATAAGCAATTTTTTGTGGGAACGACCATGGTGCCCGTCACTGAATTAAAGGCCAAACTTCAGCCTTTTCTTGCCAAAGAAACGGATCAGCCTTCCATTGTCATCAACGCTGATAAATCCGTGCCTATCGATGATGTGGTCGCAGTCATGCGCATCGCGCGGGAACTGGGCGCAAGAACGGTACTGGCTGTTGACAAGAACGGCGCCAAATAATTACGCATTCACCATTCAACATGTACCCTCGCTGCAAAGATGCTCACGGGGCCCCTGTCATGGTTATACGCCGGATGCGCTACCAATTGATAGTCGGCACTTAGCCAAATATGCTGGAATATCATTAACTGGTAAAACAATTCGGCAATGTTTTT
>DATHGW010000115.1:0-2519 GCA_035317445.1 Puia sp. | reverse complement strand
ATCTCGGATCCTGTAATTCAGGGAAGTCACCGGACGAACAGGGTATTGCAACAGATTCGGCAACCATTGCACTGGGACAATCGGCCTTCGTTCAGCAATGCAGCGGATGTCATAATTTCAGGCAGGATGGCATAGGCCCGGCATTAGGAGGGATCACGAATGATGTACCCGTCGATTGGATTCAGCATTTTATCAGGGACCCAAAAAAAATGCTTGCCTCGGGAGATGAAAGGACCGGGCGGCTGGTCAAAAAATACCACACCGTAATGCCATCCTTTGTAACAGCATCAGATCAGGAGATCGGCGGCATCATTGCCTTTTTACATACCAAAAAATTTTCAGGCCCGTTTGCCGGGAAGACAAACGGTAAGGCATTGGAAGATCCCATTCCCAAACATATCGAAATGTCCAGCCTGATCGTAGAACTTAAATTGATCACCCAGTTCCCGGCATCGAGCGACAGCGGCAAAATGCCGCTGACCAGGATCACTAAGTTCGAATCCGGTCCGGGTAGCGACGAAACATTCGTTCTTGATCTTCGGGGAAAATTGTACAGGCTGAAGAATAACGGGGTTGCGGTTTATACGGACCTGAAAAAATTAGAACCAAAATTCATTCCTCAGCCCGGACTGGCCACAGGTTTCGGAAGCTTTGCCTTCCATCCGGCATTCGAAAAAAACGGACTTTTCTATACAACGCATACGGAACCCGCACGTACAGCGAAAGCAGATTTTAGTATTCCGGATTCTATTAAGACCACGTTGCAATGGGTGTTGACTGAATGGAAGGCAGACAAACCAGGTGCATTCCCATTTTCCGGGAAGGGACGCGAATTGTTCAGGGCCGACATGGTCAGTGGCATCCATGGCGTACAGGAGATCAGCTTCAACCCCCTGGCCAAACCAGGTGACGCAGATTTTGGTTTGTTGTACATAGGTATCGGAGATGGCGGCGCAGTAGAAAACGGCTTTCCCTTTCTTGCCCACAGCCGGGAAAAAATATGGGGCACTGTTTTACGCATAGACCCGGCCGGTAGAAACAGCAGCAATGGCCAATATGGAATTCCTGTCAACAATCCGTTTTCGAAAAACCAGGATAGCAAAGTATTGCCGGAGATCTACGCCTATGGCTTTAGAAACCCTCACCGCATCAGCTGGAGCAAGTCAGGCCAAATGCTGGTTTGTAATATCGGGCATAGCAATATTGAATCGCTCGACATCATTGAGCCCGGGCATGACTATGGGTGGCCCCTGAGGGAGGGAAGATTTTTGTTGGATCCCAATGGGAATCTGAGCAAGGTATACGCGCTTCCGCCTGATGATAGTCTTTATCATGTAACCTATCCCGTAGCATCCTATGATCACGATGAAGGAAAGGCCATTTCGGGTGGTTTTGAATACTGGGGTTCGGCAATCCCGTCACTGAAAGGGAAATATTTTTTTGGAGACATTCCTACGGGCAGGTTATTCTTTGTTGATATGGCGGCTTTGAAGCAAGGTGGTGACGCGACCATCCGTGAGTGGAGGGTTTCCATCAACGGAATTACGAAATCACTAACCACGCTTTGCGGCAGTGACCGGGTTGACCTTCATTTTGGCAGGGATAATCGGGGTGAATTATATATACTCACTAAGGCCGATGGGAAGTTGTATAGGTTGGCGACTGCATCCGGGAAATGAAAACAATTTCACAGGCTAACGGTTAATACCATGGGATCATGGTCATTAATTACTTAAACTTCTGAATATATGACTACAGCATTGCAACAGGGAATGACTTTTAAGTTGGGGAATGAATTAACCATTAACCGCCTCGGTTATGGGGCCCTGCAGCTCACAGGCAAGGGGGTTTTCGGAGAAGTCGCGGACCGTGAAAACGCAAAAAAAGTATTGCAGGCTGCAGTTTCGGCCGGCGTGAATTTCATAGATACAGCCGAAGCATACGGACCGAAATACAATGAAACCCTAATCGCCGATGCATTATATCCTTATCCAAAAGGATTGGTGATCGCGACAAAGGGCGGGTATGCCCGTCCTGGTCCCGGCGAATGGACACCCGATGGCGATCCGTCTTTCATTCGCGAAAACATCGAGGGTAGTTTGAAACGATTGAGGGTTGATACGATTGATTTGTGGCAACTTCATCGAATTGATCCCCAGGTGGCTTTGGAAAAAACTTTGGCACCGGTCGTCGATGCGGTAAAAGCTGGTAAGATCCGGTTCGTGGGTTTATCCGAAGTGAGTATTGCACAGGTTGAGCGGGCCGAAAAAATCCTTCCTATCGTATCTGTGCAAAACCTATACAACCTGGGTAACCGGCGCTGGGAAGCCCTGGTTGACTATACGGCCAGGCGCGGTATGGCCTTCATTCCATGGTATCCTTTGGCTTCGGGTCCGAACGCACTAAGTGGATTGATTGGCAAGATCGCGGCGCATCATCAGGCCACTGTTGCACAGATTGCACTGGCCTGGCTTTTAAAACGTTCCGGCAATATTCTTCTCATACCTGGCACCAAATCG
>DATHGW010000114.1:0-2108 GCA_035317445.1 Puia sp. | reverse complement strand
CATTGCACTCGTATAAAATGTACCGGAGCAGGGACGATAATTTCAACACGACCTGCGGAGCAAAAGAGGAACTCTCCAGGGTGAGTGAATACAGGTTGTTGAGCGTATTGAACAGGAAATGCGGATGCAACTGGGATTTTAATAATTGCAGTTCCACCGTCAGCTTCTCCTTCTCCAGTCGCTGCTGAATTTCTTTTTCCTGGTACCAGTATTTTACCAGTTTGATTGAGGCTGCTATCCAGCCTACACTGAATAAAGCAAAAATGCTTCGGGGAAAACCCCTGGGCATCCATAAGGACCCCGAGCCTGAATAGTGTGTCAGATACACATCTGACAGCCGGAGACAGAACAGGGATGCGGCTACAATAGCCAGTAAGACCCCAACCGAAGCAACTATCTTCCCTTTGAGGATAAAATGAGGGATAAGCACATAGATCAGGGAGTAGACAAACAGCAAGTGCCCCGGCAGAAACTCTAACGTATCATACAATGTACGCAAAGGATGACGATCATTTCGGAAAACAAAATTAAAGAAGACAATAACCGCTATCCAGAACGATAGATGCAACAAAACTCTTTGCCTGGCAAGGTCATGACCGAATTTCACATAATTGAGCTCAAGCATATACACTTGTTTTGATGCAACTTATTTAAATAGTCACATCGGAAAATTAAATGTTGCTTCCTGTCGACAAAAACCGCTTTCCCGTCGACGAAATGCGGTTTTAACGCCTGTTGAGGCCTTCATCTTCCTTCAGCCGCCAAATAGCTTCAGCCAGGGTCATTTGATCCATCATCCCATATTGCTATAGCGCAGGATCCTAGTTTTATAGCTGGAATCATTTTTTAAACAACATTTAAATTCTGCTTTTAACAGCGTTAATATTCTGCATCATGAAAAAGTTTAAATTAATACTGGCCACGCTCGTCATAATGGCCGCGACCCTGGCAACACCGGCAAGGTCCTCCGCACAGATAAAAGAAGATTGGATGCCGGAGAACGGATTTTGGGAGATCATTACCAATAAAGCCGTTAAAAAACAGGCCCAGGTGCAACTCTATAACCTGGACAAGCACCTCATTTACGAGGAACACCTGACCGGCATTGTCATCGATGTGAGAAAAAGGCAGACTTGCCGGGCGCTTAACAAAAGTTTACAAGCCGCCTTGCTGGCCTGGAATGAAAACAAACATCTCTTGAAGGATAAGGGACTGGTGGCAGGAATGATAAAGCCGGCACATCCTTGATTCAAAAGTGTGAATCATATAACTATTTAATGGAATCTTATAACAGCTTCTGGTATAAAAAAATGCATCTTCATATATCGGTAATCCTTTCTAATAAAATAATTATGACAGCTGCAGAAGACCAGGATCTGGCAAAAGACAATCTCACCGGCGCCAACCAGGGAGGGCTTTTTTCCAACCAACCCTTGAAATATCTAACCGCTTCGTCTATCATTGGCGATAAAGTTCACAACAATACAGGCGAAAACATGGGTGAGATCAAAGACATTATGATTGATATCACTACCGGTAAAATCGACTATTTTGTAATTGAATTCGGAGGTTTCCTTGGTATCGGTATAAAATATTTTGCTATTCCATTTGGTCTGCTCCTGGTTGACCCGGCTAAAAAAGCATTTGTATTTAACCAAAGCAGGTCGGCGCTGGAGAAAGCTCCGGGGTTTGACATCGATCATTGGCCGGACACCAACATTCATTTGGAAAATGTGTATGGCTATTGGAGTTTTATGTAACAGAGCGCTGGTGACCCAATATCGTATCACTCTCCAGGCCATAAAAATATTTCCTGACAAAAGCAATCTTCCCCGTATAAAAGACAAACACAAAGAATACTACTTCCAATAAAATGGCTAATGAATAGAAAATTACCGCCCCTTCGGCGATATACCGAAAGGCGAAAAGGATTGGTAAAACATGCCACAGGTAGATCCCTAATGAATTGATGCCCACCCATTCGAGGAAAGAATTTCCGGAAGACCTCCTGCTCTCTATCAGCGACACCATCAGACAGGCCAGGCACCCATTAAAAACGAAGAAGAGTATAAAAGATAAATAGGAGTCAGGATAATAAAACAGCAGGA
>DATHGW010000113.1:0-3115 GCA_035317445.1 Puia sp. | reverse complement strand
CCGCAACGCTGGAAAGAAGACCCTTTGTGGGTTTTCACCCGCTAAAGAAAAATATCGGCATACTGAATGGCATGGGTACCAAGGGATGTTCACTCGCACCATTTTTTGCCAGCCAACTCGTTCAACATATCCGGCATCAATCTGCCATCATTCCCGAAGCAGGTGTACAGCGATTCAGCAATATCCTGGGCAGGTCTTTTTTTTCCAACTAACCGGTTAATTCCTGAATAATTTCTTCAATTGTATATTTTTGTTTTGCTAAAGCCGGTTCGGCTAACCGGTATCCTTTACAATCATAATCCTGAAAGATGGCAACAGTGAATAACCAGAAAATGTATTGCATTCCCGATCGCTTTCGCAGAACCGAAAACCTCCACATTTTATTCTGGTTGGTCAAGGATGTCAGTTGGGCCATGTTATGGAAACCCATTGGCGTGTTTATGATCATTCCCACCATCAGCGTAGCCATTTTGATTACCTGGCAGACAAGAAAAATAAAATCTGAATTGTTCCATAACCTGGCCGTGACCTTCTGGATCTGTGCCAACGCGCTCTGGATGATTTTGGAATTTACCGGAAACGACGATCATTACCGAAAGTATACAGCCATCCCTTTCAGTATTGGTTTGTTCTTTATTGCGGCCTATTACCTGGTTATTTTACCGAAAGAAAGAAGAAAGGAAAAACAATTGGCGCTGAGTTAGCGACAACTCCTTATTTCCTTATTGTCAATTGCCTGTTCTTCACCGCAGCTGGTTCACGCACAATGATCGTCGTTTTACCGGCTACCAGGTTAAGCGGATCCTGGTTCAGCAGTTGTGCCATGGCGGCGTAGAGCTCGGGCAATTCATGTTTGAAACGGACGGGGTTCTCAAAAAAAGTTTCTACGGAAACAGCCCAGAATTCGTGGTAGTTCGTTGCGGCATAATCTCCCAACAGGTTTTTATGGCCCTCCTGCATCATCGTAAAAATAGGCCGGGCAACCTTTGAAAAATTCTTGAATTCTTTCTTAAAATATTTGTCTTCATCGGTCTGCGTAATGAAATTGACATAAGCCAGTGCATGGCCCATTTCATGAAGGCCTACATTACAGTTTGGCGTTTGGCCCGAAATGCCTTTCATGAAATTATCCCAGGACAGATAAATACCCGTCTGATCCACATGGCCCATGAAGGGACGGGAATAAAAGCCGTAATGATAGTCATCCTTCAACACGAAAATATCATTGAAATAATTCAGCATGAACTTATCCAGCCCAAAAGTAAGCTGTGCGGCAACCGCACTGATCAGGATAGACATCTCCGGGTTTTCCTGGACTTCTATGTAATGAAAGGTTCGTGACTTTTTGAAAAGGTAGGTGCGAAAGAGGAATTTACGCTGCTCTTCCAAACCCAAACGATTGTAATATTTGAAATATCGGGAGACAATCGCGTGGTAAAAAGTTTCCCGCATGATGAATTTCCGGAACTGCTGCTTTGTATATAATTGATTCACAAGCAGATATACGGGCTTGTGCAGGAGAAGGACCGAAGCTACGACGAAAGTAATGACGACAATTTCCATAAGGCTCTTTTTTCTATATGAAATTCAGGGCGATGTAACAGAGCATGGCCTTACAAGGGTGTTGGATGGAAAGGATTACTTTTCCGGTAGAGTAATAAAAGGTATCAAAGGTTTCGTCAGAGGAGTGAATAGAACTGGAAATACAAGATAAAAACTATTTTTTGAAATTGGAAGAACTGAGCTCATATTTTAAAAAAAATTGGCTGATGTCTGCTCCCGGAGTTCCCGGAAAGGGAATAAGACCCGAACTTCCTGCGATATGACATGAGTTTTAATTTACCTTTGCGCTCTCATAAATAAACGCAAAGCGACATGTACAGGACCAATACCTGCGGGGAGTTAAGACTGGCAGCATTGAATCAGCAAGTAACACTGGCCGGATGGGTGCAATCCGTTCGAAAATTCGGCAGCATCACCTTTATAGACCTCCGTGACCGTTATGGGATTACCCAACTGCTGTTTGGCGAAGAATTGAATGCCAGGCTTGATGAGTCCCCGCTGGGCAGGGAATTTGTGCTGCAGGTTACAGGTGTTGTTTCTGAACGATCCAACAAGAATACTAACCTGCCGACCGGCGAAATTGAAATAAAAGTCGCCTCTTTCACCATCCTGAATAAATCCATAACACCCCCCTTTTCCATTCAGGACGATACGGATGGCGGCGATGATCTTCGCATGAAATTCCGTTTCCTGGATCTGAGAAGGAATATCGTTCGCAAAAACCTGGAACTGCGATACACGGTAAACCGCTCGGCGCGGGAATACCTTCACGAGAATCAATTTATGGATGTGGAAACGCCATTTTTGATCAAATCCACACCTGAAGGCGCCCGGGATTTTGTTGTTCCGTCAAGGATGAACGCCGGGCAGTTTTATGCTTTGCCTCAATCGCCGCAAACTTTTAAACAGTTGCTCATGGTCAGCGGGTATGACCGCTATTACCAGGTGGTAAAATGTTTTCGCGATGAGGATTTACGCGCAGACAGGCAACCGGAATTTACCCAGATTGATTGCGAAATGAGTTTTGTTGAGCAGGAAGATATTCTGAGGATGTTTGAAGGCATGATCAAATACATTTTCAAACAAGTCAAAGGCCTGGATTATCCCGAAGCCATCGAACGTATGAGCTGGGAAGATGCCATGTGGAATTATGGCAATGACAAACCTGATATTCGTTTTGGTATGAAGCTGGCTAATCTGAAGTCTGCTTTCAAAATCAATGGAACACGCCCCGCATCGGGAGAACTCATCAACGGCGCAGGCTTTGGCGTATTCGATAAAGCAGAAACAGTACTGGCCATCGCCGTTCCCGGGGCCTCGGAATATTCCCGCAAACAACTGGATGAACTAACGGAATGGGTTAAACGCCCTCAGGTTGGGATGCAGGGGATGGTGTATATCCGGTGCAATGGAGACGGTACTTTTAAAAGCAGCGTCGATAAATTCTATCCCGAAGAAAGGCTGAAGGCGATAGGAGCTGTTTGCGGGGCAGCCGCCGGCGATCTGCTCCTGATCCTGGCGGGTGCCGAAGAAAGAACCAGAAAAGCGATCA
>DATHGW010000112.1:0-8783 GCA_035317445.1 Puia sp. | reverse complement strand
AAACCATTGAGTCCTGCGATCATCCAGGAGAGGATGGAGCCTACTAAATCTGCGGCGGCAGGAACAAAAGCAATTGCACAAACCAATAGTTCACCCAACAGGATAACGCTCGACCATGGAACAGCCAGCAGGTTCGTGAGCAGGAAATAATTGGGAAACTGGTGGAACTGGTAAATGCAAATGGGCAGCGTGAGGATTTGCGCAGATAAGGTAAGCGCAATGGACTTCCAAAGCAGATCAGGGATTTTGGATTGGATATATATCAGGTGATAGATGGGCTTCATAAACATGACGATGCTTAGTACCGCGGCATACGACAATTGAAAACCCAGATCCCAAAGCCAGAGAGGATTATAGCATAAGAGGAAAAATGCTGATGCGGAGAGGGTATTATAAATAGAAGTTTTTTTTGACATGGCATCCCCGATCACGATACAGCTAAACATCATGGCTGAGCGAAGAACGGAAGCTGAGGCGCCCGATAAAATACTAAATCCCCACAAGCAAAAAATGATCACGACAGGTCTTATCCAGGTATTTGATCTCCGTCCGATGAATCCAAGGCAAGTTTTCAGCAATCCGTAGATCAAAGCGAGGTGCAACCCGGAAATGGCGATGATATGTATCGTGCCGGTATTTGAATAAGCCTGGACAAGATTTTTGTCGAGGTCATTTTTATAGCCAATCAGGAGGGCTTCTGCCAATCCGGTTTCCTCATCTCCCCTGAGAAACCTGCGCAGAATGAAAACAATTTTCTCGCGTGTTACAAAAAAAAATTCCCTCACCCGATCTTTCGTTTGTGCCGGAAGTCTGGCAAATTCATTTTTGCCAAGATAGACCTGGAAATAAATGTGCTGAAGCTTACAGTACCGTTGCCTGTCGAATGCGCCCGGGTTTCCTGTATTGATTATTGGGGATAGTGGTTTATTGAAAATAATCCAATCGCCATAATGAAGCGAAGGGTACAAATCAGCCAACTTGTCTTTTTGTAAATACATCAGGATGGAACCTTTTGCAGGTTGCCATTGGTTATCCTTGAAGATAAATTGAACAGCCGTTTCCACCTTGTAGGAATTTGCCTTTTCAACCAGTGGCTCTGCGAGCGAAGCAACAATGCCATCGCCTGCATTGTACAGCCTGCTCATACAACGCGGCTGATCGGTGTAGTCGGTGTATGAAGTCAGTAACAACCCCATGCCGAGCAACAAACATTGCAATATCAATCCCCGAAGCCAGGAGCGCCTAAACCTCAGATAAGATTTCAGAAACCCGGTCACTAAAAACAATAAACACGAAACGCCGAAAATGCACCAGTCCATGACGAGGAGTGGGTGTAGGTACCATTGCAATGCAATGCCCAACATTAAAGGAATGACAAGCCGGAGAAAGGGGGCTTCTTTCCAAACAGGTATTGTTTGCGAAGACATAATGCATTTGGCAATAGGATGACTAATGGGTTACTGCGGGAGGCAGATCCCCGGATTATTTTGCTGTGAAGAAAGGATCAAGGCAAGTTCCGCCGAATCGTCATTTTAACGTCAAAATATTTTATCTGCGTCTAAAACTGGATTTTAAAAACGGGGATTCGTTATACTTGTGTAGTGCCCGCAAAGTTGAAAATACTTTGCAAATAACAGCCTGTTTTATGAGCGGAATTTTTCTGCTCTTAATACGGCTGCTGTGATCCGTTCTTTCACGGGTAAATAAATATATTTTCCACGGTTTTAATTGCCGTTAAATCACGGTTTTTTTTGGGTTTTTTAAACGGCAGTCATTGATCCTCTATACTTTATAAATAATATTAATTTATAATTGATTGATTAGCATTTTTTTGCAACCCGGTTGTCAGGCTCAACCCAATAGTTTTGTGGCATCGAATCAATTCACCCACACCTAAAAAAAAGAGCTATGACAAAAATTGAAAAAAAATCGCTAAGTGTAGGCAAGTATGTTGACAACAAACATGTAGATACCGTCATCAGGACCTACAAACATGAAAGATGGGTTCAGAATTCTGAGCGCATCGGTAAAGAAGATTCACTCAGCGCATGGTACAGTGTTGAAGAGCTGGAAGAATTCATCGCCAACAGCAAGGATCACGGTGCAGACGGGATTAAATTATATTTTGCTGCCTACCCTGCGGATTTCGCTGAGAAGCCAGAATATGCCGGTAGACAAACCATTGTACTCGTTGCCACCAAGAGCAAAGAAACAACCCAGGGAACCATCAACAAGGATATCTACCTTGGTACAGAAAAGAATCCGCAGATATTGGCATATAACCTGTCGCGCATTTGTCCTCCTTTATGCTATAAATCCCCAGATGGCGACATCGGACTCACCATTGTTGATCGTGGTGAAAAGGGTTTAATGATGATTTAATAATAATTATCGCCGCGTTAAAAAATAATGAAACCTCCAACCGGAGGTTTTTTTCGTCATTACAGGGGATTATAATCTATTTTTATGGTCAATGAATCTTGAGGTCATCATTATCGTCATTTCTTTTTTTGCCGCATTAACCGTATATTTTCAGCCCGGATCACCACTCTATTTAAAGCTGTTTCCTCCCTTTTTAGCTATGACGATTTTAGTGGAATTAACCGCCAGTTACTTTATTGTGAAATATGGAGAGAATGTAAGCGTCTATAATATCTTTAACATTGTTAATTTTTGTTTCTATTATTTTGTGCTCAGGGAAATTATTACAAATAAAACAGCGAAAAAAGTCATCTTCTATATTATGATGATTTTTCTGCCGTTGGCTGTTTGCAATCTTTTATTCGTCCAGAAGATCGGAAATTTTAACTCGATGACCTTTTCTATTGGCTCATTGCTGATCGTGGGCATGTGTGTTTATTATTTTTTTGAATTGTTCCAGTTGCCTAAGGCCATCAACCTGCTGCGCGAACCCGCCTTCTGGATTTGTTCGGGATTGCTATTCTTCTTTGTCTGCTCCTTTCCATTTTTTGGCCTCATCAATTTTATCAGTAATGCCTCTTTACTCCTTCTTTCGAGATTTGTTAGAGTGCTGATCATTGTCAACGTCTTTTTATATTCACTTTTTACCATTGCCTTCTTATGCCGGATTCGAATCAGGAGATCTACGTAGCCCTTCTTGCCGGAATTGTGCTGGCCCTGCTTTTGGTGGGGTTCATTGTAGCTATTTTTTTCCTATATCAGCAAAAAAGAAAAAAGCAGGAACAGGAAATGGTGACCATGAAGGATCGATACGAACAGGAGCTTTTACGTTCTCAATTGGAAATACAGGAAGCTACCCTAAAGGGGATCGCACAGGAATTGCATGATAATATGGGCCAGGTGCTTTCAGTGGTTAAATTGTGGTTGGCTTCATTACCCCTGGAAAAGGATCATCCTGCTTATGAAGGCCTACAGGATTCCAGGCAAATGTTGAATAAGGTTATCTTCGACATGTCGGATCTGACTAAAAGCCTTCATACCGACCGGATTACCGATATCGGATTAGTGGAAGCCATCCGGTTTGATGTGGCAACCCTTCAAAAAGCAGGCATGGTGGATTTTAATTTTACCGTTTCGGGTGAAGAATTTCAGTTTGAAGGACAAAAATCCATTTTCCTTTTCAGGATTTACCAGGAAATGACTAATAACATTTTGAAACATTCCAAGGCCACTCATGTAAATATTTCTATTATTTACTCAACCAATGATACATTTGTCCTCAAAGTGCAGGACGACGGAGTCGGCTTTGATCCCAATGCAAAGAAAGCGACGCAATCTTCTTCGAGCGGACTTGGCCTGAAAAACATGTTGAATCGTGCTCAGCTGATTGGTGCCACAGTGCAAATTGAAAGTGAGCCAGGTAAGGGAACCACAATAACCATCGAAATGCCAAACGCGAATTAAAGTGTTTTAAACAATATGAACGCAGGGAAGAAAATACAAGTAGCGATCGTTGACGACCACACCCTTTTGCGCAAAGCTTTAGGCAAGCTGGTGTCTTCCTTTGAAAATTATTCCATTCTGTTCGAAGCTGGCAACGGAAAAGAAATAAAAGAAAAAATAACCAAACACATTATTCCTGATGTGATCCTGCTGGATGTGAATATGCCTGAAATGGACGGCTATGAAACAGTAAGCTGGCTCTATAAGAACTACCCGCAGATCAAAGTATTGGCCCTGTCTATGTTCAGCGATGAACTGACGATCATCAAAATGCTCAGGCTGGGCGCAAAAGGGTATATACTGAAGAATATCGACCCTGAAGAGTTGAAATTCGCATTGGATTCGGTCATGCAAAAAAATTTCTACTTATCAGAATATATTTCCGGCAAGATCATCAGTGGCCTGCACAAAGACCTGGATAAAGAGATCGATCCTGTTTTTTTGACGGAAAAAGAAAAGGAATTCCTGAAGCTTATCTGTTCCGACATCACCTACAAAGACATTGCAGCAAAAATGTTCGTTAGTCCAAGAACGGTTGATGAATACCGCAACCACCTCTTTGAAAAGCTCAAGGTCAAATCCAGAGTTGGATTGGTGATGTATGCCATCCGAAATGGGCTGGCGGAAGCATAAGCCGCTTCAAAAGAAGCACATATGAAGTGCCTTATATATATAAAGCACTTCATATATACAAAGCGCTCTGCTTAATGATTGTAAGGGACCAAACAGAGACAGTACACAGACAGTACAGAGACCAAACACAGACCAGACTCGGGAGCCGCTTGTACAAGGTCTGTCTCTCCTCTCTTTTTTGCATGGTTTTGAACCTGCTTCTTAAGGTAACAGCCTGATTATCTGCTCAAATACATGCTCCTGTCTTTATATAAATGCCTAAAATAAGGATCCCTGAGGTCCTTGATGAACCTGATGGCTTCACCGGTTGATTTCATTTCGGGGCCCAGCTCCTTGCTCACGCCGGGAAATTTATCAAAACTGAATACGGGTTCCTTGATGGCATAACCTTTTAGCTTTTTCTCGAACTTGAAGTCTTTGAGGGTATTTACCCCCAGCATCACTTTGGTTGCTACGTTCAGGTAGGGGATTTGGTATGCTTTCGCAATGAATGGTGTGGTACGGGACGCCCTGGGGTTGGCTTCAATAACATATACTTTCCCGTCCTTAATCGCGAACTGGATATTGATCAGGCCTTTGATGTTGAGCTGAAAGGCGATCTTCCTGGCATATTCTTCCATTGTTTCGACGACCAGCGGCGTTAAATTGAACTGCGGCAACACGGCATTGCTGTCCCCACTGTGAATGCCCGCAGGTTCAATGTGCTCCATCACACCCATGATGTGAAAATTCTCTCCATCGCAGATGGCGTCAATCTCCGCTTCCTGGCAGCGATCAAGAAAATGGTCGATCAGGATCTTGTTTCCAGGAATATGTTTGAGCAGGCTGATGACTGCCTTCTCTACTTCTTCATCATTGATTACGATCCGCATTCTTTGTCCGCCCAGCACATAGCTCGGTCTAACCAGTACAGGATACCCCACCCTGTTAGCCACTTCAACGGCCTCATCTACAGTAAAAGCGGTGCCATACGAAGGATAAGGAATTTCCATATCCTTCAGCATGTCGCTGAACCGGCCACGGTCTTCGGCGATATCCATATTGTCAAAGGAAGTGCCGATGATCGGAATATTCTTTTGATGTAGTTTTTCAGCCAGCTTCAGGGCTGTTTGTCCGCCGAGCTGCACGATCACACCATCAGGTTTTTCGTGTTCTATGATCTCCCAGAGGTGTTCCCAGTAAACGGGTTCAAAATAGAGTTTGTCTGCTATGTCAAAATCTGTTGAAACAGTTTCAGGGTTGCAGTTGACCATGATGGCTTCATAACCGCATTCCTTAATCGCCAGCAGGCCATGCACGCAGCAATAATCGAACTCAATACCCTGCCCGATGCGGTTGGGCCCGGAGCCGAGTACGATAATTTTCTTTTTATCGCTTAACTTACTTTCATTGACGCCATTGTTTTCAAAGGTTGAATAGAAATATGGGGTCTTGGCTTCAAATTCTGCGCTACACGTATCAACCATTTTATATATCCGCGTTATCCCTGCGGCTTTTCTCTTCTCATATACATCTTCCTCCCGGCCATTTTGCATGATCCTAGCAATCTGTTCATCGCTGAATCCATTGCGTTTGGCTTCGCGCAATAATTCGAGTGGAAGGGAATCGAGTTGATATTTGGCAATTCCCTTTTCAATGGTGCAAATCTTTTGGATCTCATAAATGAACCAGCGGTCAATCCCCGTGGCTTTTGAAATGGTTCCCACGCTCACCCCCAGCATCAACGCGTCTTTGATGCGAAAGATCCTATCCCATTTGGGTATCTTAATGTATTCAATCAAATCTTCGGCGTGCATCTGACTCTTGCCATAGTATCCCAGGCCAATTGCATTGTTCTCCAAACTCTGACAGGCCTTCTGAACTGCTTCGGTAAAGCTTCTTCCAATGGCCATGACCTCACCCACGCTTTTCATTTGCAATCCCAGTGTGTCGTTGGCTCCTTTGAATTTGTCAAAATTCCAACGGGGCATTTTAACGATTACATAATCCTGTACCGGCTCGAAATACGCTGAAGTGGTTTGGGTGATCTGGTTCTTAAGTTCATCCAAATAATAACCGATCGCAAGTTTGGCTGCGATTTTTGCGATCGGGTAACCGGTTGCCTTGGAGGCAAGGGCAGAAGACCGGCTTACACGCGGATTGATTTCAACGGATATCAATTCTTCCGTGTCGGGGTTCATGGCGAACTGCACATTACAACCGCCCGCAAAATTACCCAGTGACCGCATCATCAAAATAGCCTTATTGCGCATGTCCTGATAGGCGGTATCGCTGAGCGTCATGGCGGGAGCAACTGTAATGGAGTCTCCGGTATGTACGCCCATTGGATCCATGTTCTCTACCGTACAAATGATGACGACATTATCGTTTTTATCGCGCAGCAATTCAAGTTCATATTCTTTCCAGCCCAGAACGGCTTTTTCCACCAACACTTCGTGGATTGGGGACGCCTGCAAACCACGATCAAGGGCGGCATCAAGATCATCTTTAGAATGCACAAAACCGCCGCCGGTGCCGCCCAAAGTAAAGGAAGGCCGGATGACCAGCGGGAAACCGATGGCCTGGGCGAATTCTTTTCCCTCCAGCATCGAATTGGCCACCCGGGAAGGGGCTACGGCAATACCAATTCTGACCATCAGCTGTCTGAATTTTTCGCGGTTTTCCGCGGTTTCAATGGCAGCAATATCCACCCCGATCAGCCTGACTTTGTATTTTTCCCACAAACCCATTTCGTCCGCCTCCATACAAAGGTTGAGCGCCGTTTGCCCTCCCATGGTAGGCAATACGGCATCAATCTGGTTTTCTTCGAGGATCTGTTCTATACTTTCAACCGTTAACGGGAGAAGGTAAATTTTATCGGCCATCATCGGATCCGTCATAATGGTGGCCGGGTTACTGTTGATCAGGATGACCTTAATCCCTTCTTCTCTCAGGCTTCTCGCGGCCTGGGACCCGGAATAGTCAAATTCGCAAGCTTGTCCGATGATGATGGGGCCGGAACCAATGATAAGTACTGAGTGAATCGAATGATCTTTAGGCATGTCAAAACAAATTCCGCAAAAGTAAGGTAGCCCATCTGATTTTCCCGTTTAATTTTTTATGCTCGACACTTTGCAAAAAAAAACCCGGTGACTTGCTCACCGGGCGATTCAAATAAACATATATATAGAGGAATCAATTGTTGTGAAAGGCCGACATTTCAATTTCATCCAACAATACACCCCCTTGACGGGCAATTAATTTTCTTTCCTCAACAAGGCGTTTATTATCATATTTGCTCTTGATCTTGAAGACCCATTTTTGTTTTGCTTCCTCACCTTTGAAAACCCCGATCAGGCCACCGATGGTGAACGCCAGAAATATGACCAACCTCATTTTGTACCTTTTCATGACTAGAAGGTTTAATATGATACCCCTTGCTTTAACTAAGACAATACTACTATGCCAAAAGCTGTACCAATTTTTAATTATTTACTACTACGAAGCGGGTATTTTGAAAATTTTTTGGCTCTGTGATCATCCAAATCACCGGCTTCGGTAAGCGCCTTGCAGATTGGACGCGGGGTTTGGCCTACAGGTAACCATTTTTACTCATTTTTTAATTGGATTTAAATAAGACTGATTTTTCTGTTTTTTTTAAGCAATTTGCGTCCATCAATAGAAAAATTAAATTCATGACCCGTGTTTTTTGGGGATTACTGGTTGGATTTATTCCCGTTTCTGTATTTTCCCAGCCTTCTTTCCCAAAAAATTATCCCGTGGGCTATTTCCGCAATCCCCTGAACATCCCCATTAGTCTCGCCGCCAATTTCGGGGAATTGCGCACCGATCATTACCACATGGGCCTCGACATCCGGACGCTAGGGAACCTTCCGGTATATGCCGCAGGCGAAGGATATATCGCAAGGGTAAGCGTGCAGCCCTTTGGTTTCGGTCAGGCTATTTATATTAATCATCCCAACGGTTATACAACGGTCTACGGGCACCTGAATGCATTTTTTCCAGCCCTCGCTAATTATATTAAAAAACAACAGTATGCAAAACAGACCTGGCAAATTGCGCTGGACCTGCCGCCCGACCTTTTTGTGGTTAAAAAAGGACAGCTGATTGCTTATAGTGGCAATACAGGTGGGTCACAGGGTCCGCATCTTCATTTCGAGATCAGGAGAACAGCCGATGAAATCAACCTTAACCCAATGCTTTTTGGATTGCCCATTTCAGACAAT
>DATHGW010000111.1:0-2813 GCA_035317445.1 Puia sp. | reverse complement strand
CCAGCGCCTGGATCGTCGTGATTACATTGGCCCTTGCTTTGCTCATTGCCTTGGTCACAGTGAGTTTTCAGGCGATCCGGGCTGCCATCGCGAACCCGGCCAAGAGCCTGAAAGAAATGTAGAATATAGAATCTAAAATATTGAATGTAAAAGTATAGATATGCTAAAAAGTTATTTTAAAACAGCCTGGCGAAACCTTTGGAAGAATAAAGTGTATTCAGCCATTAATATTATCGGATTGGCCATAGGAATGGCAGCCTGTATCGTGATTATGTTATTTGTTACCTATGAGAAAAGTTTCGACAATTTTCATACAAAGAACATTTACCGGCTGAATGAAGTACAAAAATTCCCGGGCATGGTGGCTTCCCAGAAAGTGGCCCTTTCCATGTTTCCTATGGCGCCAACGCTTAAAAATGATTTCCCGGAAATTAGAAATTATACCAGAATAAACTGGAGGGAAAAGGTTCAGATGACTTACCAGGAAAAAAGAGTCTATTTCCCCATGATGTTCTTTGTTGATTCTACCTTTTTCCAGCTATTCGATTTTAAATTACTGAGGGGTAACCGGCAAACAGCCCTTCAAAAACCTAATAGCGTGGTGCTCACGCAGGATGCAGCCACGAAGCTCTTCGGCCAGGAAGACCCAATCGGGAAAACCGTATCGCATTATGGCAATGACACCCTGATGTTTACGGTTACCGGCATCGTTGAAAATGTTCCCAGCAACTCACAGCTCCAGTTTGATGGTTTGTTTTCTTTTAATACCATTTATAGACCAGACTGGATGAATGGCTGGGGCGGTAACTGGCTGAACAGTTATTTTGAATTGGCACCCAACACGAACATAGCTGCATTGGAAAAGAAATTTCCGGCATACCTCAAAAAGTATATGAGTAAAAACGGGGATGGTTGGAAATATTACGAATTATTTCTTTTACCATTAAAAGATGTGCATGCCAACACGGCTGACATCGGGCTGGATTATATCAACTATCAAAAATTCGATAAAAATTTTACGAGAATATTCTCTGTCATCGCCCTGATCGTTCTCATTATTGCCTGCATCAATTTCATGAATCTTTCTACTGCACGCTCTGCAGAAAGGGCCAGGGAGGTAGGTATCAGGAAATCGATCGGCGCACAAAGATCGCAGTTGGTAGGACAGTTCATGGGCGAAACCATCCTGCTTTCGCTCTTCGCCCTGCTGCTCGCTATAATACTGGTGGAGCTATCCCTCCCCTATATCAATAACCTGAGCCAGCGAAGCCTGAGCTTACCCATTTTCCGCGATCCGATTTTGTTGATCGTCATTCTTTTCGGTACCCTGACTGTAGGATTGATCTCAGGCCTTTATCCGGCTGCCTATCTGTCGTCTTTCCAACCTGTGAAAGTGCTGAAGGGTTCACCGCAAACCGGGAAAAATAAAAGTATTCTTAGAAACGTGCTGGTCGTCGGCCAGTTCGCTTCCGCCATTTTTCTGATGATCGCCACCATCTTTGTCGTCAGGCAACTCAGCTTCATGCAAAAACGTGATCCGGGCTTTGATCGTGATCAGGTGCTTACTATTCCCCTGGACGGGGTTACATCAAAGAAATTTGATTTGATAAAGCAGGAGTTGCTGGGAAATTCCCTGGTGTCGGGCGTTACGGGAGCACAGGATCAATTGGGTAGTCACCTCGATCAGTCGGGCATCGAGTTTCGGGGAGATGGCCCGTTGAGAGAACTGACTTCCACGAGGCTGATCGTAGACCCGGACTACCTCAACCTGTATAAAATTCAATTGGCAGCCGGGCGAAATTTTTCAAATGATAAATCAGCGAATGGCAAGGAATACATCATCAATGAAGCGCTTGCCAAAGAACTTTTGAAAGACAATCCGAAAATGAAGCCGGAATCCCTGCTTGGAAAACATTTCGGATTCGATTCTATCGGAACGATCATTGGGATTGCGAAAGATTTCAATTTTAATTCCCTGCATTACAAAATAGAAACGATGTTCATGTTCAATCAGAAGGATTGGGGATTTAGCACATTGTCTGTAAAAGTCAATGGTGCAAGAGCCAGGGAAGCCATTCCATTCGTTGAGGCAACCTGGAAGAAAATCTTTCCTGACCATCCTTTTGAATACCAGTTCCTCGATGACCATTTCAAAGAAGTGTACCGGGCCGATACCCAGGTAAGCCAGATTGTGGGCATATTGGCGGCCTTGTCCATTATCATTTCCTGTCTGGGGCTATTTGGCCTGGCCTCTTATTCAGCAGAAAAAAGGATAAAGGAAATCGGCATCCGAAAAGTGATGGGGGCTTCGATTCAGAATATCGTATCCATGTTGTCCACGCATTTTATTAAACTTGTGCTGATCGCCAACATCATCGCATGGCCGCTGGCCTGGTTAATGCTGAATCAATGGCTGCGTGATTTTGCCTACCGGATAGACATCAGCTGGTGGGTTTTCCTGCTCGCAGGCATTGCGGCGCTGCTGATTGCATTGATCACCGTGAGCTTCCAGGCAATCCGCGCGGCTATTGCGAACCCGGTCACCAGCCTTCGCGCTGAATAGGCTGAAAGAAATGCAGAATGTAAAATATTAAATATCGAATGTAAAAGTGATTGACTAAAACCTTAAACCATGCTTAAAAGCCATTTTACGCTAGCCTTGCGCAACCTCGTAAAAAGAAAGGGATATACGTTGCTGAACATGTTCGGTTTAGCTATTGGCATTACCTGCTGCCTGCTGATCTTCCAGTATGTGGCCTATGAAAAAAGCTATGACCAATTTTCACCTGAAGCGAAAGACATTGTGCGGGTAA
>DATHGW010000110.1:0-2524 GCA_035317445.1 Puia sp. | reverse complement strand
CGGTAACATGAAAACCCAGATTTGAAACGTACATGTTCATACTGTTAAATTGAAAAAGTGATAAATGAACCGAGGTAAAACAAAAAAAGTAGGAAAGATTAAATCGTGCAAAACAAAAAGGAGCAAAATATCGTCTCAGTTACTGATGTTGTAAATCTCAATTGTGAGGAGTAAAGATAGTCTATATTCCTTTCATGACCAATAAAACCTGGGGTTTTCACCCTTTTTGTGAAATTATTACTACATTCAGCAACTCATTTACCAAAATATTTTTTATGAATACGCTACGGGCGAAGGCCTTTTTTGTTATGATTATCTTTTTTTCAGCTGTTGGTTCAGCGCATGCACAGGCAGATCAGGGTAAGGTACGGGTGATCATGATCGGTGCACACCCGGATGATTGTGATGAGGCTGGTGGTACGGCAGTCCTTTTTGCACAAATGGGCTATGCCGTAAAATTCGTTTCCGTGACGAATGGCGATGCGGGACACCAGACACTGAAGGGCAAGGAACTGGCGAAGCGAAGATATGCGGAGGCACAGGAAGCTGGAAGACGGTTGGGTGTAACCTACGATGTGCTCGACAATCACGACGGCCTGCTGCTGCCAACACTCGAAGTGAGACTGCAGGTGATTAAAGAAATCAGAGGCTGGAATGCTGATATCGTTATCGCACCCCGTCCCAATGATTACCATCCGGATCATCGTTATACAGGCGTATTGGTGCAGGATGCCGCTTATATGGTCGCTGTCCCAAACATCGCACCGGATGTTCCTGCGCTGAAAAAGAACCCCGTATTTCTTTATTATCAGGATTATTTTCAGCGGCCGAATCCCTTTCGCCCCGATGTAACAGTAGATATCAGCAGCACCTACGATAAGAAAATTGCTGCCTTTGACGCACATGAATCACAGGTATACGAATGGCTGCCCTGGATCGGACATTATGCTCAGGAAGTTCCCCAGGACAAAAAAGAACGGATTCAATGGCTGGCAAAAAAATGGGCCGTACCGATCACAGCCGAAGTCAGGGCCTCGCTCGTAAAATGGTATGGTAAGGAACGTGCAGACCAGGCGACTCATGCGGAAGCGTTTGAAATATGTGAATATGGTGCACAGCCGAATGAAGCGGAAATAAAAAGACTCTTCCCCATGCTCGGCAAATAAGTTCCCGTAAATTCCTGTGTATGCGTAAATGGATGCTATCGTTCAGTTTGTTCGCTTTTTTGTGGCTGCAGGCAGTACTATTGTTTGCCCAGGCTGCCGACTCAACACTGTTGATGGTGGACAAGACAAAGGATTTTCAGGTTACAGGTGATGGAAGCGCAGAAAACTGGAGGCAGTCGGCGTGGTTGATGCTGCCTCAACGGAATAGCGGAAAACAAGGATATCAAACCAAAATGAAGATACTCTATTCCGATTCGGGAATATATTGCCTTTATCATTGTGAAGACACAAAGATTACCGCTACACTGAAAGAAGATTTTGCAGATCTCTACAATGAAGATGTGGTAGAAGCTTTTTTCTGGACTGATGAACAGGTGCCGATGTATTTCGAATATGAACTGTCACCACTTAATTATGAATTGCCGATCCTGGTGCCGAATATCAAAGGAACTTTTTTAGGATGGAGGCCCTGGCATTATGAGGGAAACAGGAAAACACGGCATGCGGCAAGTATTGAAAGAAAAGACAACAAGGTGCTTTCCTGGACTGCGGAGTTTTTTATACCTTTTTTGTTGCTGAAGCCTATGCCCAATGCCTTTCCACATAAAGGCAGCCGCTGGCGCGCCAATTTTTACCGCATAGATTATGACATTGATTATGACCATCATGGGGCGGACTGGTCATGGCAGCAGACCAGGACAAATTTTCACGACTATGAAAAATTTGGCACGCTCTTGTTCAGGTAATGAAGGACATTCATTTTCCAGTCAGTTCATTTACAAAACCGGTATTTTTTCCCGCCTTGCTATGCTCTTGATCCAGGTTCCATGCCGAAGCACTGATATAAGACGCGTCCACGCCCGCATCCTTATTCAGATAACTACATTCAATAATCCTGCTTTCTCCCGGTGCCAGCAACAAATAGTTGTCTTCGAAAATCACGGGAAGAATATCCTCTCCCCCTTTTTTCCTGAGCGCACGTAAATGAAGAAAGAATGCAACAGATTTTCCGGTATTGGTCACCGTGATCATATTTCGGCTGCGATCTCCTGTCTTGGTGGTTGAATAGCTGAGATTCAAAGTTGTTGGCGGAAGCTTTGTCAAAGCGCTGAAATCTGCATAACCTGATTGGGGTGTATAGTACCATTTTGATTTGTTCCAGTCCAGCGAGTCATTCTTGCCCGAAAGCCAGTACCAGTTGATGCTCACGGGTTTTGCCTGTCGACCGGTCAGTTGCAATCGCAGAAAATAAACCTGGTCCGCTGACGCGGGCCCGGGAACCGGAAAACAATTTTTAATCTTATCCGGATCAACCCCAGTCCTCAAGGTCTTCGTGAATTTTATCGCACTAGCGGCAT
>DATHGW010000109.1:0-5363 GCA_035317445.1 Puia sp. | reverse complement strand
AATATGGAAACATTAAATAGCTCTGGCGGTGGCGATGGCGATGGCAGTGGCTTTGGCTATGGCGATGGCTCTGGCGATGGTAGTGGCTATGGCGGCTCTGGCGATGGCGATGGTAGTGGCTCTGGCTTTGGCTCTGGCTCTGGCTTTGGCTATGGCCATGGCTAATAAGTTAAATGACACTTTTTGTTGGAATTAATGAAATGCTTAATATATTTCCTACTGGATATATTAAAGATCTTTTACATACTGAAGATTTAAAAAGAAATCCAGAGCGACATTATTTGATGAAAAATCAATATTCAAAAGCTGAAGCACAATCGATGTGCTTTCAATGTGCTATGACATATGATTGGAATGATAAATTTTATTATAATGCATATGATGATTATTATTATAAAAAGAAGTTAACAAAATGACAGACTGGAAAAAGTGTGAGGATCAAATGCCTGAAAAAGACGGTCGCTATCTTGTGACTGAAACTTATGATTATCCAGGATTTAAGTGGGTAGGCGTTTGTTCAGTAAGAGCGGGTCGATGGCATATAGCTAAAGTGACGCACTGGATGGAACTTCCTGAGGCTGGAAAATGAAAAAATTTCTAACAGGTTTCTTAATTGCACTAGGAATGTGGATTGTTCTTATAGTTGGCTGTTGTTTAATCGTTCTTTTTATGAATACGTTTGAGAAATATCCTATTGTAACTTTTCTTTCTATAATAATATCTTTCTGTACATTTGCTGGCTTCTATTGGATGAAAGATTAGCTAAAAAATATTCCCGCCAAAGTCAATAAATTTGTTGCATAATAATTAAGTAACTTTCCTATTTCCCAATTCTTAATTAATTATATGGAGATTCCAATATGTCAGATTGTAATTGTGGCGGCTGCTGTCCCGGTCCAAAAGGTGACCAAGGTCCGCAAGGCGTTCAGGGTATGCAGGGTGCTCCTGGAAATCCAGGACCGCAAGGCCAACCAGGCCAAGCAGGACAGCAAGGTGTGCAAGGGAATCCAGGCGTGCAAGGTCCAGAAGGCGTACCAGGTCCGGTAGGGTCAGTTGGTCCAGTAGGTCCTATGGGTCCTATGGGCGTACCAGGGGCTACAGGTTTGCAAGGTCAGCCAGGTGCTGCTGGTCAAAATGGTGCTCAAGGCGCGATTGGTCCACAAGGTCCTCAAGGCTTGCAAGGAATTCAAGGTGTACCAGGTGATTGTGTTAAATGTGAAGGCGATGATTACAATGAATTTGCAGAAGTCTACTCACAATTACCACAACAGTTAGCTGCTTCACCCGGACCAAATCAAGCAGGTGATGTAGTTAAATTTGAAAAATTGAAAGTCAATACCGCAAACATTGATGTTTCCTTAGCTGCAAGTCAAGGTAAAATCAAAATTAATCTTGCCGGATACTACGATGTTGCAGCTGGAATGACAGGTACTTTAAATCCTATACCTGCTCCTTTACCCGTCTGGACTCTATCCTTGTTCTTAAACGGCGTTATTGTTGATGGTTCTACATTCTCAAATGTACCATTGTCTCCTGCTCAGGCATCGAATGAAATCACAGCTGATACATTTGTGTATTGCAATGTAGGTGATGAACTTACACTTGCTAATACTTCCACAGCTGCTGTGTTTTTAAGTGCTCCAACATTAGGAACCAATGCACAAACTAATTCGGCTTATTTGAAGTTTGAATTGTTACGCGCTGGACCTAAGTAATCTTGATTAGATCGTCGGCCAGAAGTTGATCTGGATACCTGGCCGCCTCTCTTCTAACAGGAGCAGGAAGTTAATACTTTTCTTTTTTCTTACCGTCGCCTTTTTTCATTGGCTTCTTTTTTACGCTCATTGGACATCTCTCACATCTGTAACTCACAAACAAGGAAATGAAATTATAATCAACCATTTACTGATTGCAAGTAATTTGATAAATTAGATATTATTTTTTTGAATTTTATATTTAACACAGAGGGTGGCGAAGAACCACCCCAAAGAGAGCAGGCTTGATATCCCGCCAATTTATCTGTGTTAACTTAAAAAATCAACAAAAATTTTCACGGGATTATTACGTCTTTAATTTGGGTAATAATTTTACTAATATTAATAATCGGAAATTGCATGTCTCATTATTCGCGTACTTCAAAATATATAAAATCTAAACACTATAAAAAAATAAATCCACCGACAGGTTCAGAACCCAAAAAACTTTTGAAAATAGCAATTGAAAAACTCAAAACAGAATTAGTAATTCATTAAACATATTTTAAAGGGATTTTATTAATGTCAAATCTAAAACATCCATTCGTAACGTTTCCATCTCGTATCTGGAATTTGCCAGGAATGACACTTCAACTATTAAAATTTTATGAAAAAATTTTTCAATTTTGGCACCAAGGTTATGAATGTTTTGTAAGCAATAAAACACTTATGGAATATGCAGGGATGAAGTCAGATTCAACAGTAAGAGAAGCTTTTATCTATTTTGAATCACATGGAGAAATGAAACGTACAAACAAAGATGGTCAACGTTTTATCATCCCTCCCCAACCTAAAGTTATAATTGAAAATGATCCTGTGGATAAGTCTAGTAAAAATAGCTCAAATGATGTTCAGACCAGCGCTGTGGCGCTGGGGGGGGAGCGCTGTGGCGCTGGGGGGGGGAGCGCTGTGGCGCTGGATAATAATATAAATATAATAAAACAAAATAATAAAAGCTTTTGTCGTACCGACGAACAAAAAAAAACCAACAAGCAAAAGCATAGTTGGGCAGACAAACCAAAGTCACCATTTGCCGATGTAACAAAACAATCGACAAGTGCTCATACATCGGAAAGGGACTACAAACCAGCTGACGTTAAAATTGTTGAGTCAATCATGATGAGCCTACCGCAAGGGTTACGGCCTAAGAAATATCGAAATCTAGGAGAGCAAAATGTTGTCACATAGTAATATCCCTTATACAATCTAGGGTTTATACTAAGAATAAAAAGTTATCCATAGGGTTATCCACAGTTTTTGTGGACAACTATAAGAGGGAGAGTTATGCCAAGGGGATTTCGAGGAAGCCGAATAGACGCAAACCAAAGGGCGCTAGTCGATTATTTTCGTACCCGCGGGGTAAGTGTGGGTATACTCTCGAACGTTGGCTACGGGTGTCCAGATTTGATTTTAGGCCTAGTCAATCACAGGGGTGAACGTGTTAACCTTCTTGTAGAGATCAAGGACGGCAAAAAAATACCAAGTCAACAACAATTGACTGTTGCTGAAGATAAGTTTCATAGCGAGTGGTTAGGACAAGTTTGCATCATAAAGAGCAAAGAAGAAGCAAAAGAATTAATTGATAGGGTGAGATATGATACTCAGCAAGTGCCACAGAGAGCGTGTGATTGTCCATGAATCCGATAACGGCGATTATTTTGTATGCAGTGATTGCAATAAGCCTACAGAACCGATTACACTTGTAGCATTAGACCACATTTTAGCAGAGGCCTATGATGGCTGATAACGATGATCAAAATTATTCCGTGGGTCACTACGATGTATTGGGGCGAAATATGGACGATGATAATGCAATCATGTTGAACAAACATAAGCGCACGTATGCTAACCAGCAAAATGCTGCTCAGGTTATACGCAGCCAAGTCAAAGCTAATGATGCTCAAGGCTTTAAACCTTTTGACATTGCTAAAATTTCGAACGACGATGCAATAGAGTTAAATTATTATTAAGAGGTTTCCTATGATGGATCCTGAACGTAAGTCTAGAATGGCTGCTATTAGAGCAGATCAAATGAAACGTGAAGATGGCTGGGAACCAGCCGGAGAATCTTCTAGCGCTCAACTGTGTAATAATATTCCAAACATCCCAAATTATATCGACGAACAATGGGGTATGGATAAAGGAGTATCGAAATAATGGACAATCGTAGAGGCTTACCAATGGATGTACGCGACGACGAACCACGCGGCGCACCTAGAAATGGCATGAACGGCGGTGGAATCCATCGTAACGTCAATGCGCCGCTTGCGGCTCAGATTATCAGTGAAGCTGAAGCCCAACGTATGCGCTCAGGCTTTCCGCATCGCCACGCGCCTGAGAATACGTCTATAGAAGATCATGATAGTGCACCTAAGTTTCATGATTCCGGTGAAGTCGGAAAAGCTCCTAATATGTACGCTGGCAATCCTAACAGCTACCGTTAATAATGAAGAAGCTTTTAAAGAAATTATTGCCTCGTCCAAGAGTCCCACAAAAAAGGTATTTACTATTTACCTTTCTTGTGATCTCTTTTATCGTCGGTTCTATACTGCACCACATGCGCGACTTCTACGACGAACAGCTACTCCAACAAGTCAATGAAGCAGCTGTAAGTTTATTCGGTGCTAATGCTCCTGAGCAAATCCAAGAATACGAACCGGCTTATGGTGAGCGCGCTTAATGCAAATCATTAATGAATTTTTTCTTTTCTTCTTCACGCATTTCATTAATCCCTTTCATGTCAATTGATTGTAAGCATATATCAATTCCACTCAACATATGTTTTTTGAATCCCTCAAAGTCATCTGTCCTCGTAGCATTGATCCATTGCCCTGTTATCATAAATGCAAAAGCGCACGACATAGCCATATTAATCAATGTATCGTGTTTCAATTGAATTTTATTTTTTGGTTGAAACTTTGTAACTTCAATCTCCATGAACAGTAACATTTCCTTTGCAAGGCTACGCGCTTTGTCCAACATAATTGCTATTTCATCATTGCTTAGACATTCTTTCATTCGGTATATTACTCCGCGAAAATAGCATGTAAATTTGCATCTCTTTTTTGCTGTTCTTGTTGTTCTATAATTTCATTTTGTTGTCTGTCAATTCTGTTTAATTGTCCTTGTAGCGTCTCGTTTCCAGCTGCATCAAATGAAGGTGAATCAATATTTGCAAACGCATTAACACTCATTACAAATAAAGCTATCGCGATTATGTTTTTCATTTCTCTTACCTCTTGGTTGGTTTTAAAATTCTAAATGCAATTTTCTTTTGTATAGCATTCATCTTTCTATAAGTAAGTTTTGCATTATTACTAGTTATCTCTGAATAAAATTTATCAATTTGCATACTAAAATATTCTATTAATTGAAGTCTATAATTCTTAAATTCAGAAATAGTAACTTCATCATCTAATTCCTTTTCCACTTGAACCTCTTTCCATTTCTAAATCTGCACCATAATTTATTAGCTCCCACAAATATAAACGCTCCGACTAGACTCTTAATCATTAGCACCATAAACATTAGCAACATAGCAATCCCCCCCCCATTTAAAATACGCCAAAGCAATGAAACTATTATACAAAATATTAATAACAACATTAG
>DATHGW010000108.1:0-3320 GCA_035317445.1 Puia sp. | reverse complement strand
GGTCATCTGCTTAAGTGGCCGGGGAGATAAGGACCTGGCTACCTATATGCGTGCCATGCAGGAAGGATTTTATTAAACAATATGAAAAGTAATATTGACCAGCTATTTCAACGGAAGAATAAACGAGTATTGAACGTTTATTGCACAGCGGGCTATCCAAAAATAGACAGCCTGCTAACCGTTATGAACGCCTTACAAGAACATGGAGCAGATTTGATTGAAATCGGCATGCCATACAGCGACCCGCTGGCCGACGGACCAGTGATCCAGGCCAGCAGCAGCAGGGCACTTGAAAATGGAATTACCCTGACATCCTTGTTTGTGCAACTCAAGGAATTCAGAAAGCAAATCCATGTTCCCGTGATTTTGATGGGCTATATGAATCCCGTGCTTCAATATGGATTTCAACGATTTTGCGAAGACGCAAAGGCTGCCGGGATTGATGGACTGATCCTGCCCGATCTGCCTATATATGAATTTGAATCAGCATATGGCCCGATGATTAAAAAGAGCGGGTTGGATTTTATTTTCCTGGTGACACCGGAGACTTCTGAAGAAAGGATCCGGAAACTTGACGAACTCAGTAATGGTTTTCTTTATGCTGTTTCTTCTTCGTCAACCACCGGCGGCGACAAAAACCTGCAGGATCAATCGCAATATTTCAGCAAATTGAAGGGCATGCACCTGAAAAACCCGGTTCTTGTCGGGTTTGGGATAAAAAACAAAACCAGTTTTGAGCAGGCCTGTGAGTATGCGAATGGAGCGATTATCGGATCCGCTTACATCAGCGCAATAGGAGATGCTTCGGACATTAATCAAACCACAAAAGAATTTCTGGATGGGATCATCAGGTAAATTGGCCATTGTCAAATATAATGCAGGCAATATCCGCTCGGTCTTATACGCCCTGGAGCGGATCGGGAGAAAAGCCCTGGTCACCGATGATCATGAAGAGATCGTTTCGGCAGAAAAAGTTATTTTTCCCGGCGTGGGGGAAGCCAGTTCGGCAATGGCCTACCTGAAGCAACGGGGGTTGGACCAACTGATTAAAAATCTGCAACAGCCCGTTCTCGGGATATGCCTGGGAATGCAGTTGATGTGCGAACACTCCGAAGAAAATGATACGGACTGCCTGGGCATTTTCAAAACCAGGGTGAAAAAATTTCAGCCTGGAGATTTATCATTGAAAGTGCCTCAGATCGGCTGGAACAGTGTAACGAATGGCAAAAACCCGCTATTTGCAGGTATAGGGCCCGAACCCTATTGCTATTTCGTTCACAGTTATTATGCGGAATTGTGCAGTGAAACCGCCGCTCAGACAGCGTACGGTATTCCGTTCAGCAGTGCATTGCAAAAGAATAATTTCTTTGGTGTGCAGTTTCATCCGGAGAAAAGCTCGGCAGCAGGCCTGGCTATCCTGGAAAATTTTTTATCTATCAAATCCTGAACCTGTTTCATACAATGACCATGGAAATCATCCCCGCCATAGACATCATAGAAGGCAAAGCTGTGCGCTTAACGCAGGGTGATTATGCGCAGCAGAAAATTTACAATGAACATCCGCTCGAAGTTGCTAAACAATTTGAGGATGCCGGTTTGGAGCGGTTGCACCTGGTTGACCTGGATGGAGCCAGGCTGGGAAAGGTCAGGAACTGGAAAGTGCTGGAGCAGATTGCAGGGAAAACAAAACTGGTCATTGACTTTGGCGGCGGCATAAAAACGGCAAAGGACGCAGACATCGTATTGAATTCCGGCGCGGCAATGGCGACTATCGGGAGCCTGGCCGTAAAAGATGAAAGCCTGTTCTCGGCCTGGTTACTGCATTATGGACCAAACAGGTTCCTCCTTGGGGCAGATGTGAAAGACGAAAAAATTACCATCCATGGCTGGCAGGAGACGACAGACATTTGGATCTATGATTTAATAGAGAAATACATGGCTAAAAACCTGCAACAGATTTTTTGTACCGATGTTAGTAAAGATGGTTTGCTGGAAGGGCCGGCGATTGACCTGTACAAAAACATCGTGGCAAAATATCCAGCCTTGCATCTTATCGCCAGTGGCGGTGTGCGTTCAATGAATGACGTGTACGCGTTACTGGAAACGGGCTGCAAAGGAGTGATCATCGGTAAAGCTATTTACGAAGGAAAATTGAGCCTGGAGGACCTTCGGCATGCAATGACAGCAAAAAAATAACATCGTGCTGACAAAAAGAATAATACCCTGTCTGGATATCAAGGACGGCCGAACGGTGAAAGGAACCAATTTTGTTGACCTGAGGGACGCAGGCGATCCTGTTGAACTGGGCGCCTTATACGCCCGCGAAGGCGCTGATGAATTGGTATTCCTCGATATCACCGCCACGAATGAGAAGAGAAAGACACTGGGCGAATTGGTAAACCGCATCGCCCACCAAATCAATATTCCCTTTACCGTAGGCGGCGGTATTTCTTCAGTGGATGATGTGTACCTGCTGTTACAACAAGGCGCCGATAAGATTTCAGTTAATACCGCCGCATTTAAGCATCCCGCTTTGATCGAAGCCCTTGCCAGGGAGTTTGGAAGCCAGTGCGTGGTGCTGGCAATTGATACAAAACAGGAGAAAGATGGAGAATGGTATGTTTACCTGAACGGTGGTCGCGTGAAAACAGAAGAGAAATGCATCGATTGGGCCAAAAAAGCAACCGAACTTGGAGCCGGCGAGATTTTGCTGACCTCCATGAATCACGATGGCACAAAAAAAGGATTCGCGCTGGACATCACAGCCAAACTGGCAACCTTATTGCAGGTACCTGTGATTGCATCGGGCGGCGGCGGTACGCTGCAGCATTTTGTCGATGTGTTTTCTACAGGAAAAGCAGATGCCGCGCTGGCGGCCAGCATATTTCATTTTAAAGAAATATCAATTCCTGAATTAAAAGGATATTTGCAGCAGCAAGGTTTGGTTATGAGAATGTAAAATAATATTTGGATTTAATCATGGATATCAATTTTAAAAAATATACGGATGGCCTGGTTCCTGTCATCATCCAGGATCATGAGACGCAAAAAGTCCTGATGCTGGGTTTTATGAACGAAGAAGCGTTCAACAGGACCATGGATGAGGGTAAGGTTACTTTTTACAGCAGATCGAAAAAACGTTTATGGACCAAGGGTGAAGAGAGCAGTAACCTGCTCCTGGTTAAACATATAGCCATAGATTGCGACAACGATACCCTGTTGATCAAGGCAGAACCGCTGGGACCCGTATGTCATACCGGAGCAGACACCTGTTGGAACGAAAAGAACAGGAAGGAAGATTTTTTAAGCTACCTGGAAGA
>DATHGW010000107.1:0-3611 GCA_035317445.1 Puia sp. | reverse complement strand
GAACGATCAGAACCTGCTCCTTGTTATATCCTAATTTCTTATTTTGAATATAAGCAAGCTGTTTATACACGACTGTTGTGCCCACGATCAGGCTGATGGAAATAAAAAATTGGAAGACGACGAGGCCGCTGCGCAAGCCGACACTTTTTTTGCCCGAATTAAATCTTCCTTTCAATACCGAAACAGGCTTAAAAGAGGAAAGATAAAAAGCCGGGTAACTACCGGCGAGCACAGCGGTGAACAGACCAAAAATCACCAGGCCGGGAATAAGCCACGGATGACCGGCAACCTGAAATTTCAGATTCCTGCCTGCAAGGCTATTGAACAAGGGCATGGCCAGCCGAACCATCCCGATGGCCAGCATCAAAGCAAAACCCGTCAGCAGGATGGATTCAAACAGGAACTGGCGAACCAATTCCCATTTCATAGAACCAAGTACTTTACGGATGCCTACTTCTCTTGCGCGTCGCGAAGCACTGGCGGTAGAAAGATTCATGAAATTGATGCAGGCGATAAGCAACATGAATACCGCAACGGCGCCAAAGATGTACACATACTGGATATCCCCGGCAGGTGCGAGGTCATACGCGAAATCTGAATGCAAATGAATTGCGGTTAAAGGCTGCAGGTAGAAGCCGAGATCATTGCCTTTCTTCCGGAAGTCTGCGTAACTGACACCCATGGCTTGCTGCAATTGGGGGCCGATATATTTCTCGACGAACTTCGGGAATTTTGCTTCCAGTTTTTTGTAACCATATCCTTCCTGCAATACCAGGTAAGTAAAAAATCCAGAGGTCATCCAGGAAGGTTCGCGGGACTCAGGAAATCCCGACATGGATGCAAAGAGATCAAAGTGAAAATGCGAATTTTCAGGCACATCATCGATCACGCCGGTAATTTTGAAATTGGTTTTCTGGTCTTTAAAATTCAATACTTTCCCTATGGGGTCTTCGCTCCCAAAATATTTTTGCGCCAGCGTTTTTGAAATGACGAGGGTGTTGGGCTCGAGCAAGGCCGTTTTCGCATTGCCCTCGAGAAAGGGGAGTGTAAAAACCTGGAAGAAATTGGAGTCTACAAAAGCAAAATGTTGCTCTTTCAATTTTTTGTCCTGGTACTGGATATTCGGGAAACCCTGGTCCCGCAAGCGGGTGGCTTCCTGTACCTCGGGAAAATCCTTTTTTATTGTCATCGCCGTGGGCGGCATAACATTGGATTCATTCAGTTTTTCACCCTGGAAGAGCCCTTTAAAAATGACCCGTACGGTGCGGTCTGCTTTTTTGTTGTACCGGTCATAGCTCAGCTCGTTCTGTACATAGAGCACGATGACCAGGCAGGTAGCAATGCCCAATGCCAGTCCGAAGATATTGATCGCAGAAAAACCCTTGTTTCTCCAGAGGTTTCGGAAAGCGATCTTGAAATAATTTTTGATCATGGTTCATTGTGGTTTGTTCCTCTTGGTTCGCCAAGAAAATGCCAGTTTTGCTTATGATTGAAAATCAGTAGAATATGATGATCAGGCTGATCCAAACTGCCCGATTTTGGTACGGTTTGCGTCCGGTTTGACGCGGGAAGGAAGAAAATGTTACATGGGGATTTGAAGGAGACCCCCCGACGGGGCTCGAAGACCCCGTCGGGGGTTATGGGACTTGCTATTCACTAAACCCCGACGGGGTCTTCGAGCCCCGTCGGGGGTGTTTCGTTAAATGCCCATCACTGACAGCCTATCTGACTGTCAATAATCTCCTTGAATTTCATGAAAACTTCTTTTCTCGGCTCGCTCTGCGGAGTCTTAAGAAATATGATCGCTGCATAGTTTCTGCATTTGTCAATAAATGGCCAGGTGCCTGTCAGACCAAGGCTGCCCACGACCGTATCCTTCCCTTCTCCCTGTATCCAGTCGCCGAGGCCCACATGCCAGCCCTCAGCGCCTTTTGGGATATACCTGACCGGTAGTTCGGCGAATGGGATGGTCTCCAGCGCTTCCACGGCCTTTTCACTCAGCACCCGTTTGCCCTGGAAAACACCCTTGTTCAACAGCATGACGAGGAAATTCATGTAATCATTGGCCGTAGACAGGGCGCCGCCGGAAGGATTGACCGCACCGCCGCTTTCATCCGTAAAAGTGGTGCCACGCATTTTGAGGGGCCGGAGGATCCGTTCCTGCATCAGGCGGTCGAAACCCTTTTTGCCGACGATCTCCAAAACCCGACCTGCAATATTAAAACCCACATGGCTATAATAGACCTCCATTCCCGGGTTGGCCTGGATCTCGCGTTTGGAGGCAAAGGAATTGACTTCTTCCTCCAGACTGGGAAACTTACTTTTTTGCAAAACCTTGAGTGCGCCGATGACATCAGCCTGTATTCCGGTCGTATGGGTCAGGCAGTTCCGGATCGTGATATAAGACTTCATGTATTTGGCAAAAAGCGGAATGTATTTGCTCACCTTGTCATCCAGCGACAACTTGCCCTCGTCCACAAAAGTCATCACAAGAGCGGCGGTAAGCCATTGACCGCAGCCGCCAATCGGCGCCTGCGTCTTGGCATTGAAATCGCCAACCTCCTTTTCAACCTGTTTCTGGTAAACGAGTTTGTCGTCCTTCCAAACCAGGGCTACCAGATTATTCCCCAGTGACTTCTGCTGCTGTTTGAACAAGGCGTCCGCCCCCGAAAAATCAGCCTGACTGAAACCAGAAAGCCAGATTAACATAAACCCCAGCATCAGACTGAATTGAAGACAGGTTGATCTAACTTTATATGACATTGTTTCCGGATTTCCAGCTTGGACCAAGATTTGTTTCATTCATTTACTATTTAAAAATATCGGTATGAATTTAAACAACTTTACCATAAAAGCCGCTGAAGCCATACAGGAGGCGCAGCAATTAGCATTTAATTTACAAAACCCAAATATTGAAACGGAACACATACTCAAAGCGTTGCTTGAGCAGGAAGATTCTACTGTCGATTATCTGCTGAAAAAGAATAACGTAACGGTTAACCTGGTAGAATCCAGGTTAGAAGAAGCGCTCAATAAACTTCCCAAGGTCAGTGGGGGAGAGCCCGCCCAGGCAGTCAGCCGAGACGCCAACAATGTCGTGCTGCGCGCCGGATCTATTCTGAAACAATTCGGCGATGAATTTGTCGCGCCCGAACACCTGTTATTAGCGCTTATACATGGCAGTGATCAGACGGCGAAATTATTGAAGGATGCCGGTCTCAATGAAAAGGGACTGGTGGCTGCCATTAAGGACCTGCGCCAGGGAGATTCCATTAAGTCGCAGACCCAGGAAACGCAGCTGAATGCGCTGAACAAATATGCCAGGAACCTGAATGAAATGGCCAGACAGGGAAAATTGGACCCGGTGATTGGCAGGGATGAAGAAATCCGCAGAACACTGCATATCCTTTCACGTCGCAGCAAGAACAATCCCATCCTCGTGGGTGAACCCGGAGTGGGAAAAACGGCCATTGCCGAAGGCCTTGCACACCGCATCGTGAACGGGGATGTGCCCGAAAACCTCAAATCGAAAGTGATCTATGCATTGGACATGGGCCAACTCATCGCCGGCGCAAAATATAAGGGAGAATTTGAAGAACGCCTGAAATCAG
>DATHGW010000106.1:0-2065 GCA_035317445.1 Puia sp. | reverse complement strand
AAATCAGGGGATTATCGCAATATCCCGTTCTCTCATGCTAAATCGAGTCAGGGCGGATTTTCATTTGTTTGTGGTAATAATCTTGGTATAATAGTGGGTGGCGATTACGCAATTCCCCAAAAAGCCGATTCAACAGCGGGCGTTCAGCTTGCGCGAAACATTTTTGTATCCGCTGAAAAAAGTCCGGCTGGCTTCCAATCATGTGTTGAGCATATTTCTAACAAAGTTTTTCTATCCACCGGCACTCCCGGAAGCAATATTTCTACAGATGGCGGCAAAACCTGGCGCAAAATTGATGATGCCAGTTATAACGTTTGTATGAAAGCAAAGCGTGGAAGCCTGGTGTTTTTAGCGGGAGATGGCGGCAAAATTGGCGTTTTTAAACCTTAGAGCACTGATAGCGAAGTGCTTATTTAAGCGCAAAAAAAATATTCAAAATTGGGTTGCAGACAATTTCAATAAACCCTATATTTGCACCACTTTTAACGGAAACGTTAAAGATGATTTCGTAGCTCAGCTGGTAGAGCATAACACTTTTAATGTTGGGGTCCTGGGTTCGAATCCCAGCGAGATCACAAAAAGGAGCGATAGTTTTTCGCTCCTTTTTTCATTTTAATGCATTGTTCTAATTTATCCCTGTGAGCAGTTCTGAAATCATATCGCTGCCAGGATACTGGCAACTCCCCAAGATATTTTTATTACTTATGAGCCGAATAAATTCAATATTCGGCTCATAAATATATTATATTTGAGCCGAATAAGTTTAATAATCGGCTCATGAAATATAACTGGCAACAAACAGAATGGCCTGAATTTACCTATGACCTAACGGGGATTGAGGAAAATTTATATTCCTTTTCGGAAAAAACAGGCTTGATCAGTGGTATTTTAAAATCTCTGCCTGAAGATACTCAAATGGAAGCTATTGTTGAAGTTATGGTAGCGGAGGCTATTAAAACATCCGAAATAGAAGGAGAGTTTCTGAGCAGGAAAGATGTCATGTCGTCTATAAGAAATGATCTTGGGTTAAACCTGAAGAATGACCAGGTAGTGGACAAAAGATCAAAAGGGATCGGTCAGTTAATGATTGATATACGTGAAACCTACCAGAAAAAATTAAACAAAGAACAACTGTTCTCATGGCATACTATGCTTTTGAGCACAGAAAAAAAAATAAAGGTTGGTGCATGGCGTGATCATCAGGAACCCATGCAGGTGGTATCCGGGGTTATAGGAAAAGAAAAAATTCACTACGAAGCACCGCCTTCCGAAATAGTCCCACAAGAAATGGACGCGTTTATTAAATGGTTTAATGACACTGGTCCGGGTGGTAAAAACGAAATCAGGAAAGCTGCTGTAAGATGCGCAGTAGCTCACTTATACTTTGAATCTATTCATCCGTTTGAAGATGGCAATGGAAGGATTGGACGTGCAGTGGCAGAAAAAGCTTTATCGCAAAGTATCGGGAGGCCAGCACTCTTAAGCCTGTCCAGAACCATCGAAATAAATAAAAACGACTATTATAATGCTTTAGAAGTTGCACAAAGGTCAATGAATATAACACCCTGGATCACGTACTTTATTGATGTTATCCTGGCGGCGCAAAAACATGCCGAAGACCAAATTTATTTCGCGTTGAAAAAGACCAAATTTTTTGACAAGTATAGAGACCAATTGAGTGAGCGTCAGTTAAAGGTAATCAAAAGAATGCTTGAAGAAGGCCCAATGGGCTTTGTTGGTGGCATCAACGCCGGCAAATATGGTTCTATAACTAAGGTAGCAAAGGCGACGGCAACACGGGATCTTCAGAATTTATTGGAGAAGGGCGCAATTATACCATTTGGAGAGGGCGGCGGAAGAAGCACTAAATATCAACTAAGTCTTTAATATTCTTGCGACTTAAGCGAGTCATCGAACATAATTTGCTTAAGCGAACCGTATTTTAATGACGAGTAAATATTTTAGTGAGTCAAAATATGTTAGCCTCCAGGCTGATTAAAGCAAAAATGGTTTACTGATTATTTTGCAGATAAATCCTTACGTTCCTGAAATATTTTGCATTTTT
>DATHGW010000105.1:0-2198 GCA_035317445.1 Puia sp. | reverse complement strand
CACGGAATGGAATATTTTCACAGGCGCATTTCCTCCGCTTAGCGAACAGCAATGGGTAACCGAATTTGATAAATACAAACAAACACCTCAGTATCATTTACTCAATGCGGGATTTGGCCTGTCCGATTTCAAATTTATTTTTTTCTGGGAATGGTTCCATCGGCTATGGGCAAGATTGGTTGGGTTGGTATTTGTCGCAGGATTCATTTATCTCGTGGCCAGGAAGGAAATGAAAAAAGACATGGTGAAGCCTATGCTCATATTATTTTTGTTAGGTGCTTTACAAGGAGCGATAGGCTGGATTATGGTGGCTAGTGGGTTAACCGGGGATGCCATCTATGTAAAGCCGGCAAAACTGGCCCTGCATTTTGTCTTTGCCCTTGGATTGATCTGCTATACTTTTTGGTTCTACCTTGAATTGACAGTGCCCCGCAGGAATATAATCAGGGAAAGGGGAATCACCTTATTTACCATCAGCATTCTGGTCATCCTCTTTTTTCAATTGGTATATGGCGCGCTGATGGCAGGATACAAAGCCGCGAATATTGCACCGACCTGGCCGCGCATCAACGGAGATTGGATACCGCCCCTTGCACTCAAAAAAGATTTCTTCCTGCTGAACCTCGTAGATGATAAGATCATGGTGCAGTTTATTCATCGCGGATTGGCTTATCTGCTCCTGGTCCTGACCCTGGTTTGGACAGTAAAAGCGAACAAGGTATCGGCTGTTTCGAAGTATTGGCAAAAAAGCCGCTGGTTGCCAGTCATACTGATTGCCGTACAGGTCATCCTCGGTATTACTGCCCTGCTGCTGAGCCCAGGCATAGTAGCCAACCATTGGATTGCTTTTGATTGGGTCGCTTTGTTTCACCAGCTTACGGGCATGTTGTTTTTGTTAACAATGGTCTTTATGCTTTTTCTGGTACGCCCTGTTGAAAGTAATAATCAATAGGCAATTGGCAATAGGCAATGGACAATTTACGTTGAAGACGTAAACTGGCCATCAATCATTATTTTTGCCTGTCGCCCATTGATTATCTCTCAACTACATGATGCAATACCTGAAAGCCACGTACTATTCATTCCCTGTTCAACTGGTATTGTTGCATTTTAAGAAATTCCAGGTCCTGCTGGTATTTTGGTTCATTTTATTCAGCACCATCAACGGTGGATTCCTTCGTTCTTTTGGAGCCAATGCCTTGTTCCTTTTTCCCGAATACCTGGGGAATGTGAACGCACTCAGTGCTGGAATAGTCGGCGCCTCGATGGGCGTTTTCATCATGAGTTGGAACATCACCACTTTTATTTTATTCAGCAGGCATTTCCGTTTCCTGGCAACGGCCACCAAACCTTTTCTGAAATATTGCATCAACAACATCATCATTCCTGCAGTATTCCTCATTTTCTACTATGTGCAGGCGGTTCAGTTTGATAAGACCAAGGAATTGCTCACGGGCTGGGAAGTGATCGTATTGCTGACCGGCTTCCTGGTAGGTTTTACCTCCATCATTACCGTATCCCTGCTATATTTTGTGCGGGCCGACAAAACCATCATCCGTCGCATGACGCCACTGATCAGCAACCCCGCTTTATTTAAATCACAGTTTCACAAGAATGAAGTAAAGCTCAATGAAAGCAGGCTGATCAAAGTGCAGTGGTACCTGAATTCACCGGTTTCGCTCAAGAAAGTCAGGGACGTATCGCACTATAGCCGTGAATTCATAGAAAGCATTTTCAACCGGCATCATTTTTCGGCTATCTTATCCATTTTCATCGCTTTTATTTTCCTGATCGCCGTGGGATTTTTCATGGACAATCCTTTTTTCCAGTTGCCGGCAGCTGCCAGTATCCTCATTTTCTTTGCGATCCTGATTTCGGTATCCGGGGCGTTCTCTTATTTTCTTCAAAGCTGGAGCATTCCCTTTCTGGTAGCGCTTTTTTTTATTTTAAACCTCCTGTACAAATACGATGTAATCGATCCCACGAATAAGGCTTATGGACTGAATTATACTAACCAGAACGAACGCCCGTCCTATGACCGGGAGGGACTATTACAGCTATGCACACCCGAAAAAACGGCCAGGGATAAGGACAACATGCTGGAAATACTGGAAGGCTGGAAAAGAAAACAGCAGGAGAAAAAGCCGATCCTGTTTATCATCAATACCAGCGGCGGGGGAAACCGGAGTGCTGCATTC
>DATHGW010000104.1:0-3802 GCA_035317445.1 Puia sp. | reverse complement strand
TTGAATGACAAGCCCGGACTTTCCACCCAATTACTCAAAGGCCTTGCTGCATGGTGTATCCGCTATACTCCTGCTGTTGCCATTGATCCGCCAGAGGGACTTATTCTCGACTGCACAGGCTGCGCCCATCTCTGGGGTAGCGAAAGAGCATATCTAACTGACATCATTACACGATTAAATGGCTTAGGCTATCATGTGCGGGCCGCCATGGCCGATACCATCGGCGCTGCATGGGCCATGACCCGTTTTGGAGACGATGCTGCCATCATTGAGCGGGGCGGGCAGACAGCTGCGTTACTGTCATTGCCATCGGCAGCGCTACGGCTCGAAACGGACATTATTGAGCGATTACAAAAACTCGGACTTCGCCAGGTAAAAGATTTTATTGGCATGCCACGTACTGCGCTGAGGCGACGTTTTGGTCAACCCTTTATCCAAAAATTAGATCAGGCCTTAGGTCAGGAAGAAGAGCTGATACAACCGGTAGAGCCTGTTGCCTCTTACCGGGAGCGATTGCCTTGCCTGGAGCCGATCGTAACAGCAACAGGTATTGAAATTGCCTTGCAACGTCTGCTTGAAACGCTATGCCATCGTCTTGAGCAGGAGCAGAAAGGCCTTCGCACGGCCATTTTTAAAGGCTTTCGTGTGGATGGCAGGATCGAAAAGATCGGGATCGGCACGAATCGCGCTTCACACAGCAGCACTCATCTTTTTAAACTGTTTGAACTGAAATTAAACAGTATAGAACCGGCATTAGGAATAGAGTTATTTATCCTGGAAGCACAGAAAGTAGAAGATGTTTCGCCGGTGCAGGAAAAATTATGGGCCAATGCCAGTGGTTTGGATAGCATCAGGTTATCCGAACTGATAGATCGTTTGGTGGGCAGGATTGGTGCAGATCGTATTCATCGTTATATACCGGATGAACATTATTGGCCGGAGCGGTCGGTTAAAGCGGCTTCATCTATTCATGAAAAATTAAACGCCAGATGGAGCATCGACAGGCCGAGGCCACTGCAACTTTTATCAAAACCTGAACCGATCGATGTCACTGCACCCATCCCCGATTATCCACCCATGTTGTTTCGCCATAAAGGAAAATTACATAAGATCATGAAGGCCGATGGACCGGAGCGGATTGAACAGGAATGGTGGCTGCAGCAGGGACAACACCGGGATTATTATTGCGTGGAAGATGAGACGGGCCATCGGTATTGGCTGTTCCGGTCGGGACATTATGCTGCGGACAGATCTTATCAATGGTTTATTCATGGATTTTTTGCTTAAAAAGTTGTGAGCTATGCCTTATACGGAGTTGCAGGTGACGACGAATTTCAGCTTTCTGCATGGGGCCTCTCATCCTGAGGAGCTGGTAGAACAGGCAGCGGTCTATGGATATAAAGAAATCGCGATCACGGATCGAAACAGTTTTGCCGGACTCGTTCGCGGCCATGTTGCAGCTAAAACAAATGGCATTCGGATTATTCCGGGCTGCCGCCTCGATTTATTGGACGGCCCAGGTTTGCTGGCTTATCCTACTGATATGAATGCCTATTCACAGCTCAGCGCTTTGCTGACTACAGGCAATCTTCGTGCGGAAAAAGGAACATGCCATTTATATAAAGCGGATGTGTATCAGTATAACAAGGGCGTCAGGTACATAGCCCTTCCACCAGCGGAATTGAATCAGGATTTCGAATTTGACCCTTTATTCAAACAGCAGTTAACAGAATACCGCGATGTTTTTGGCGAAGATCTTTATCTGGCAGCATCCCGAAATTACCATGGTGATGATGCCAAACAATTGCACCGGCTCTCGCAATGGTCGGCTTCGCTGAAAATACCACTGGTTGCTACGAATGATGTACACTATCATGTTCCGGCAAGACGCGAGCTGCAGGATATTGTAACCTGCATCCGGGAAAAATGCACGATCCATAATGCAGGCTTTCGTTTACATCCAAACGCCGAAAGATACCTGAAACCAAAGGATGAGATACTCCGTTTATTCAGAAACTATCCTGATGCGATCCGGCGCACGCAGGAAATTTCTGCAGCCTGCCGGTTCTCGCTGGATCTATTAAAATATCAGTATCCCAAAGAGATCACGAGCAACGGCCGTACCCCCCAGGAAGAACTTTGTTTTTTGACATGGCAGGGCGCTGAACATCATTTTGGGAAATTGATTCCGGAAAAAATCAGCTCGGCTATTCACTATGAACTGGCTTTTATGGAGGAAATGAATTACGCTGAATATTTTCTCACCGTTTATGATATCGTGCGTTTTGCAAGGGAGCAGGGTATTCTCTGTCAGGGCCGTGGCTCAGCTGCCAATTCCACCGTTTGTTATTGTCTTGGCATTACTTCGGTTAACCCAACAGAATTCGAACTTTTATTTGAGCGCTTTATCTCTTCCGCCCGCAATGAACCACCAGATATTGATGTGGATTTTGAGCATGAACGACGCGAAGAAGTGATTCAATACATCTACCAGAAATATGGCCGTGACCGGGCTGCCATCGTCGCAACGGTCACGCAGCAGCATCAGAAAGGAGCGATCAGGGATGTGGGAAAAGCGATGGGATTATCTGTTGATACGATTAATCGTCTTTCTGGCTCCATCTGGGAATTTACTGATGAATGGTTCGAGGGAAAACAAATTGCGGAACAGGGTATGAACCCGGGAGATCAGCATCTCCTCAAGGTTTTACAGCTCACCAGGGAATTCATGGGTTTTCCCCGGCAACTCGGACAGCATACCGGTGGCTTTGTCATTACGCAGGGTAAATTGTCCGATCTCTGTCCGATCATGAACGCGCGCATGGAAGACCGGACCTGTATCGAATGGAATAAAGATGATATCGATGCGTTGGGATTTCTTAAAATAGATGTGCTGGCCTTGGGTATGCTCACCTGTATCCGCAAGGCTTTTGATCTGGCAAAAACAAATTATGGTCTGAATTTAACACTGGCCAATATTCCCCAAAACGTTCCGGATGTTTACGAAATGATCTGTCATGCCGATACGATCGGTGTTTTTCAAATTGAAAGTCGTGCGCAGCAATCCATGTTACCCCGACTGAAACCCCTTTGCTTTTATGACCTGGTGATTGAAGTGGCTATTGTACGGCCGGGGCCCATACAGGGGGACATGGTACATCCTTATCTGCGTCGCCGCAATAAGGAAGAACCGGAGGAATATCCATCGAAGGAACTGGAAGAGATCTTAAAGCGCACTTTAGGCGTCCCGCTGTTCCAGGAACAGGCTATGAAGATCGCCATTGTGGCGGCAGGGTTTACTCCATCAGAAGCCGACGAACTGAGACGCAGTATGGCCACATTCAAAGCAAAAGGTTTGGTCTCGAAGTTCAGAAAAAAGTTAATAGAAGGTATGATGCAAAGAGGATATGAATTGGAATATGCCCAACGTGTTTTTAAACAATTGGAAGGATTTGGCAGTTATGGTTTTCCCGAAAGCCATGCTGTGAGTTTTGCCCTGCTGGTTTATGTTTCTTCCTGGATCAAATGTTTTTATCCCGATGTCTTTGCCTGTGCATTACTGAACAGTATGCCGATGGGTTTCTATCAACCTGCCCAGATTGTGATCGATGCGAGAAAACATGGGGTTGATGTGAGGCCTGTTGATGTCAATTACTCGGACTGGGATAATCGGCTCGAAGAAAGATCAGGCAAGTATCGTGCGCTTCGTTTGGGTTTTCGCCAGGTAAAGGGCCTTCGCGAGGACGACATGAAGATCCTTGTAGCGGCAAGAGTAAAAATGTTCGGCAGCATGAATGAAGTC
>DATHGW010000103.1:0-6402 GCA_035317445.1 Puia sp. | reverse complement strand
ATCATCGGGTCCGTAAGTGATTTCCCAAGGAAAGCTCAGGCCTTTATTGTGGGATGGGATATCATACAATGGATATAGGGTATCAATTTTAAAAGTCTGTCCATTGTAAGTAACGATCTGGGACAGACAGTTACCAACAACGCAAATACTGCATGCGATCAGCAGGACATACTTTTTCATCGGGTATTAGGATTTGGATTAAGCGGCTACTCTATCTATTCAATTGTTATACCAGAAACAGAGAAAGATATTAGTAATAATCCATTTTCCCTATAGAAAATCAACTAGAAGAGACCGTATTTATACTAAGAAACCTGCACTTTATCATCGACCGTGCTGTTGGTCTCGACGGTGCTGTGCTGTTCTTCGGGGTGCTTTCGGAAAAATCGTTTCTGGAATACCAAAATGGCGATTACACCGGCGGAAATGGACGCATCGGCAATATTGAAGACAGGGCTGAAAAATTCAAAAGGTTCGCCGCCGACAAAAGGAAACCATCCCGGATAATGTGACCGGATCATTGGAAAATAGAGCATATCGACCACCCTTCCGTGCAAAAAACCTGCGTATCCGTGAGGAGGAAGCAACCTGGCCACATGATCAAAAGTGCTTTCTTCGAAAATCAAACCATAGAACATACTGTCGATCAGGTTGCCCAGGGCACCAGCGAAAATCAATGCGGCGCAGGCGATAAAACCCCTGTGATATTTTTTCTGGATAATGCTGCGGATATAAAAGATGCCGAATATTACAGCTCCCAAACGAAATAACGTAAGCGTCATTTTCCCAAGACCGCCGCCAAATTTCCAACCCCAGGCCATCCCTTCATTTTCTACGAAATAGATCTGGAATTTATCACCCAGTATTCTTATGCCGTTGTCATAGGGAGAAACCTGCAGGTGATAATACGGATCCCACGGATGACTCAATGGCATATGTGTTTTTACCCAGAATTTCAACGCCTGATCTGCAACAATGACCAGAAAAACAATAAGGATTACATTTCTTGCCTTCACCTGTCTAATTAATTTAAGGGTCAAATATACTCAAATAGTTGTCAGTAATTCGTTAAATGCAGCACAGAGACTGGATTCCGCGCGAACGGCTATTCCTCAAAATAGATTCTTTTTACACGTTGCGATATACCGGTCATCATTTCGTAAGGAATCGTTTGCGCCCAATGAGCAACCTGCTGAACGGACAGTTCCTTTCCAAAAACAATTACTTCATCGCCTTCTTTGACATCCGGAATGCCGGTGATATCTATCATGGTCATGTCCATGCAGATGCTACCGGTAGTAGGTGCCAGCCGCCCTCTGACCAGCATTTTTCCTGCGCCGATACCGAGGCTTCTTGGATAGCCGTCTGCATAACCGATGCGGACCGTTGCTATTGTCATTCCATCCAACGCCACGCCTTTACGGTTATACCCCACCGTTTCTCCCTTCTTCAAAAACTTGATCTGTGCGATCGTAGATTTCAGTGTGGCTACTTCCAATAAATCCAGCTGATGTGAAAGGGTGGGATCGATTCCATACAATCCAATACCCAGTCTGACCATATCCATCCGCAGTTCAGGTAAACGCAGTATCGCAGCTGAATTGGCCAGGTGCCTCAGGAAAGGATATTTGCATGCCTGTTGAATTTGGCCCGCTGCTTCTAAAAAAAGCGCAGCCTGCCGCAATGTAAATTCATCCTGTTGTTTTTCTTCACTGGCTGCCAGGTGGCTGAATACACTCTGGATCTTAAAGGAAGTTTTTTCCAGGCTGCCCAGCAACGCGGGTAGGTCTTCCATGGCAAATCCAAGACGGTTCATGCCCGTTTCAATTTCAATATGAACCGGGATTTGGGGAATGCCTTCTTTTTTAAGATATTGATCAACGGCATGCAATAGCCGAAATGAATAGATCACTGGCTCAAGATCATATTGCACCAGTGCATCGAGGCTGTTTTCTTCCGTATTCATGACCATGATAGGGAGGCGAATTCCAGCCTTCCGCAATTCAACCGCCTCATCGGCGTAGGCCACGGCCAGGTAGTCGATCTTGTGGAATTGAAGCAGGTTGGCGACTTCATAGCTGCCCGCGCCATAGGCAAATGCTTTTACCATGGCCATCAGCCGGGTAGCCGGGTGCAATAGCTGCTGGTATTGCTTCAGATTATGCGCCATGGCATTCAGGTCAATTTCCAAAACCGTTTGATGGGCCTGCTGGGCCAGCAGATGATCAATCTTTTCAAACTGAAATGACCTGGCTCCTTTGATTAAAATGGTTTCATCTTTAAAGACCGTTTGCGGGAAGGCCTGGATAAACGCTTCTGTAGAAGAAAAGAAATATGCTTCCCCTGGAAATACCTGTCTGAAAATCTCCTGATTTGCCGAGACACTTTCACCGATGGCCAACAGGCGGTTGATTTTCTTCTGATGCAGCATTTGCGCTATTTCCCTGTACAATTTCTTGTCTCCTTTTCCGCTTTGAAGAATATCCGACAGGATAACCGTGCGCCGGGTATGCTGCTGTTGCTGCGAAAGGAAATCGAGGGCGATCTTCAGAGAACTGGTGTCCGCACTATAACTATCGTTAATGATCGCACAGTTGTTGATGCCGCTCTGCAATTCCAGCCGCATGGCAACGGGAGTCAGCTTATACAGTTTTTTTTGTATGGATTCAATATCGGTTTGGAGATAAAGTAATGTACAAACACAGTTCATGGCATTTTCCACCGAAGCGTGGTCCCTGAAAGGAATATTGATCAGGAGCTGCTTTTTCTCGTAGGATAATTTAACCGCCGTATTCCCGCCTGCCCTTTTGATCGACCTAAGGCGTACCGTGGCATTCTTGGCCTTCCCCCACGAAAATAATTCAACTTCTTTATTTTTTGCCCAAGCCGTCACCACGCCTTCCATTTCAGGATAGTCCGGTGAATAGATCAGGACCTCTGCCCGGTTGAACAATTGCAGTTTTTCCCGGATCTTTTTGCCGGTGCTCTTGAATCCTTCACTATGCGCTTCGCCAATATTCGTAAAAATGCCTAGGCTGGGCCTAATGATGGCCTCGAGTTTTTCCATCTCACCCGGTTGAGAAATACCTGCTTCAAAAATACCCAATTCATTTGCATCGTTCATTTGCCATACGCTCAGTGGCACGCCAATCTGTGAATTGTAACTCTTGGGACTCCTGACGATATTGTATTGATCTTCGAGCAATTGGTTCAGCCATTCTTTTACGATGGTTTTGCCATTGCTTCCACTGATGCCGATCACCGGGATGGCGAACTGTTGCCTGTGAAAAGCCACCAGCGATTGCAGGGCAACGAGGCTGTCTTTTACAAGGATGATATTCGCATCCGGGCAACTCAGGGCAACACTTTTTTTATTTACCACAAAATTTCTGACGCCACGATCATATAATTCCTGCACAAATTGATGGCCGTCTCTTCTTGCGCCTTGCAACGAAAAAAAAATGGATGTATCAGGAAAAATTAATTTCCTGCTGTCCGTTACGAGGTATTCGACCGGCTGCTCATGCACGGCCTGTAAAAGAGATCCCTGAATGATTTTGTTAATATTTTCAATGGTATATTTCAACAGTATTCGTTTGAGGTTAAGAGGGCTTTTCTTTTTTGGCAGCGAGCATAGAATACACGATAGCCAGGGAAATGCATACCAGGATGACCAGCAGGGAAACAAAAACAGGAAGGTGCACTTCAAAAAATTCTGCGAGCATCTTCAATCCGATAAATACCAGTACAACGGCAATTCCGTGCTGTAAATAGCGGAACTTGTTTACCGCTCCCTTTAAGAGGAAAAACAAAGACCGTAAACCCAAGACGGCAAATATGTTGGAAGTATAAATAACCATTTTCTGCTTGGAAATGCCAAAAACAGCAGGTATGGAGTCTATTGCAAAAACGACATCAGTGGATGCAAGCAAAATAACGACGACGAAAATATTGGTATAATATTTCTTTTTGTCTTTTATGAGGGTGAAACGCCCGTCTGCATCTTCGGTGGTTAGGGGTAATACCCTGCGCAGCATCCTGTAAACCTTATTCTTTTCGAGGTCAATTTCATTTTCACCCTTCGCAAAAAACATGGCTGATCCGGTATAGACCAATATGGCGCCAAACACATACAGGAGCCAATCGAATTTGGCTACAAGCACAATGCCGACCGAAATAAATATGATGCGCAAAAAAACGGCGAGCAGGATACCGATGAGCAATACGCGCCCATAATATTGCTCCTTCACACCAAAAAAAGCAAAAATCAGGATGAACACAAAAATATTATCAATGCTCAGACTCCACTCCATCAAATAGGCGCTGAGGTATTCGAGCGCCGTTTTATGTCCGTTCTCGTACCAGAGAAATCCAAAGAAAGCGAGCGCCAGCAAAACCCAGAAAGCAGTCTGGTAAAGCGCTTTCCGGATGGTAACGGGGGTTCCTTTTTTACTCAGCAATCCCAGGTCAAAAATGACAGCAAGCAAAAGAACAATGCCAAACGTCAAATAAGTTATTTGTGATTGCGTCATGAGCTGTATTTCCTTTTCCGAAGCCATTGGTAAACCAATCCAAAAAGAAGGATCAATAGAATGGGCAGCACAATATTGATCAATTGCCATTGAGACTTGCTTTCCTCCAATTTTTTCTTATCGAGCAGACGAAGCGTATAGTCCTTGCTCCTGGTTTCCATAATCCCCGAATTGTCAACCAGGTATTCAACTGCATTCATGATGAATTCGCTGTTGGCGTACTTGTATTTTGTGTATGGGTTCATGCCCATCGGCAAAGGCCCTTCAGTTTTGCTTACTGAATTCATTGCAATCTCTCCATTAGCTATCACGATCATTTTGTTATCCGATTCATTTTTGCTGACGAAGGGCTGGTGAATCGCATTGAGGGAATCCATACTTGCTGTAGAAATTCTGTTCGTAAAACTGGAATTGAACTTCCCTTCCAATAAAACCGCAATGGGCACGGAAGGATGAGGAAATTCAGCGGGATCTTCCTTAGTTTGAAGAGAATTCCAGGCGACACGGGCAGGCGTTTGCAGTACCCTGGTCGCATCAGAAGTGCTGAGCAAGAAAGATTTTTTTATTCCCGCTGCCTTCACCGTATCGATGCTATTCGGAAACTGGGATAATACATAGTCCAGGTTCTTCGCAATAGGATGATTGTAATAGCTGCTCAGCAGGGGGAAATAAGGCCAGTAGAGTAAATCGATCTGTGGTTTTCCGCCCATCTGCCCGATGACGGAAGGCAATTTGTCACAGTTGGCATCCTGTACAAGGTCATGGTTGATGCGAATCCCGTATTTGAATAACTGGTCTTCCAGATTGAGCCCCCGGTCAAAAGCAATGAATTCATTTTGGCTGCGTTCCAGGCTGTCCATCTCCGCATATAAATTATCAATCATCCAGATCACCTTGCCGCCATGCATGATGTACTGATCAATTTTCAGCTTTTGTTCTTCGGTAAACCGACTTGTTGGTTTGACGATAAAAACGGCATTGAATACGGGCGGAATAATTTTCTGACTGTCGATGGGAAAGAAGGCAAACCCATAATTTCTTTTCAGGTTCCGTTCGACCAGGTCGTAGACGTTATAAGTGAACGGCTCGCCGTTGCCCAGCAGGTAGCCCACGACAGGAATTGAATCCTGGTTCAATTTATGAATGGCAGAGGCCAATTTATATTCCAATAACGCTTCTGCATTATTCAACGAATTGATGCCGTCGACTGAACTTTGTCCCTGCAAAAAATCTACGGCGATCACTTTTCCATTGGAATATAACAATGCGCCCGGGAAAACCAATCTTTCTTCTTTGCTTTCGCCCTCCCTGGTTTGCGCCTTTACATTCATGGGATTTAAACCCATTCGTTGAAGGGAGTCCATGAAATAAGCTCTTGCGGAATCATCCAATCCTTCGAGGGGTTTTCTGAACGAGAAACGGATCTTTGTTTTACCAACCTCCTTGAAATCCTCCAGCAGGTCTTTACTGCTTCCGGCAAGTTTCTTGAAACCGGCAGGCATGTCGCCGACAAGAAACACTTCTATGGAAACTGGATCTTTCAGGTTCCGCAGCAGTTTTTTTGTCGGCTCGCTGAGGGTAAATCTTTTTTCGCCGGTAAGATCAACACGAAAATGCCAGGACAGAGCAACCAGGTTTAGTAACCCAACCAGTGCGAGGATAATGATCCATCCATATTTTGATGATGCCAGCTTATCCATGTTGATCACGCGTGTTTGTCAAGGTTTCGTTTTGTAATAAACAGGAAGAAATATATGATACTCAGAAAATAAATGAGGTCTCTGCTGTCAATAACTCCCCTGCTGATGCTGCGATAATGAAAATCAATTCCCAGCATTTCAATATAATAATCCGCCCCGGATGCCAATGC
>DATHGW010000102.1:0-2952 GCA_035317445.1 Puia sp. | reverse complement strand
AATAGTTCTGGGATGCGAAAGGGATTTTTGTTCCTTTTACCGTGATTGTAAAATTCCCCGCTGGTGGATTATTAATCACCACTTGTTCGATATTATTGACATGATCAATTCCCTCCACAGCATTGTTATTTACCTGGGCGGGGCTCGGGTCGAGGAGGAGCGGGTGGTGTATCGTTGCATCGGACCCGGTGACGGTCAGATCAAGATCATTCACCAGTGTGGTGGAGGCGAAAGCTGATGCCGGCTGATCGGGCCAGTATAGCATTATTTTTAACTGGTATGCTCCCGGTGGAACGGCCGCGATGCTATGCGTCGCGATGGCTCCGTCAATCAGTGAGCCGCTGAAATAATGACTATTTTCTATTGCTTCAATTGCCGTCCTTGCGTTGAGCATTCCAAAACCAAAAGTAAAATCAGGCCCGGGATTACCCAGGTCGTCCGCGCTATTGCAGGCCACCGCCTTGATCAAGGCCGCCGGGGGGTTTGCGCCGGCATGCAGCTGCCGGTAGCGTTCATACATTAACGCGAGTGCACCGGTGACCGTCGGCGCCGCCATGCTCGTCCCCGATACCGGACCATAAGTATTATTCGGAAGCGTGGATACAATATTCTGTCCGCCGGCCACCATCTCCGGCTTGATTCGTCCATCACCAACCGGGCCCCTGCTTGAGCCAGACTTAGTTCCATAAGTCAGGTTATCCATGGCGCCAACGGTCAGGGCGTTCTTGGCTGTCTGGTAACCTGATTTAATGGTTGCAAAAGAAGCGGGATAGGGCGAACAGGTCAATAGGCCATCATTACCTGATGCAAAAACATGCAGCAGCGAAACGTTTGCGTACAACTGGGAATCAATATAATTGCTTAGCAGGTCGTATTCCCCTTCTCCGGGACAGTTATTCAATCCCTGAAAATAAGAGTTGTTCGTCAGCACCATATTGTAATCATTCATATACAATGGAGCATTGACCAGGACATCGTTAAAGGCCTGGCTGACGAGAGTAGATTTGGGCGCCATGCCTCTATATTTCGGATTAAGGATTCCGCCGCCTCCCGCCGTTCCGGTCGTGTGTGTACCATGTCCTATCGCTGGCTGGGAATTACGCAGAATCAACCTGCCTGCAAAATCAATATGCGTGGAAGGGTCCGCGTTATCACCCATACCGATCGTAACGTTCTTGCCCTGCAGGTTTCTGCCCGAAGAGGCGCTTACGGCATCGACGCCATGGATCGCCCGGTTGTTATTATTTAAGGGAACGAGTTGGAGGGACTGTTTGCTGATATAGGAAATAAACGGAAGCGCAGCAATTTTATGGATCATACTCAGGTTCGCGCTGATAAAAAACGCATGATTAGGCTGAATTTTGTTGATGATGATCTTCGCTCCGATCTTTTCAAGGGCCTGTCTGACGAGGGATTTATCGATGCTTCCAAAATAGGAGACAGCAATCACCTCGTCGCTGCCCAGCAATGGCGCATCTTGTTGCATTTGCAATGCACGGGAAATTTTTACCGTTTTATCAATGGGGAAAATACCGGTGACATGTAATCGTTTTAATTCAGCTGGCTCAAAGTCTTCCGGCATTTCGGCAAGAAAAGCATTGTCTGGCAAATAATCGGCAAGGTCAACTCCTTTTGTCTTCAGGGCATTTCTGATTTCGGATACCGGGATCCGGTCAAACCGGAGCAGGACATATATTTTTTTCTCGAACTGAATGGACTGAAATGCATGGCCGGATGGTTTCCTGTTCAGCAGGTTGTTTTCACCGATGGCTGTTCCATTTTTAAAATAGATACGGCCTGGGATTTTTTGAGCCAAAGCAGTACCAAAAAAAAACAAAAAACTACATAACAGGATGTAAATATTCTTCATTTAAATTATCTGCAAGTTTAACGAAAGGGACCATTTTTTTGGTTTCGATATTTTTCTTGGGAAACCGGATTTTAAGAAATAGATTGCCAAATCATGATCACCTGGTCAATACACCGAAAGGGCGCACCAATCATGGTAAACGATTATTTGAATTTATTATTTCAATTGATAAGAAATTGATAATTAGGTGGATACAATTGAGCCGCGTTCCCCATGCATTCCCGCCTGTGCTGCTCTGCCTCGCGATGTTTTTCCCCTTTGCAGGTAAGGCGGCTCTTGGGTCGGATGACTACCGGGAGACCCGCATGCAGAAAGATACAGTGCCTACAGACGAGACGCCCACAAGGAAAGGGATCAGGAAATACTTACATATTCTTACGGATAAGCAGCAACGAGATTCCCTCATGGCCAAATTAATGCGGCAGAATGACAGCTTACCAACACCAGACAGCTTGGTTTGGCAGCGGCGACAAAATAATTTTGCACCTTACCGGGGAAAAACGATCCGGAATATTTATTATAACCGCGTCGATGTGTTCGGAACAGTAATTGACGACACAACCTATTCAACTTCCATGAAACTGGTTCGTTTCGCCAACCGCCTCCACCTGAACACAAAAGAATGGGCGATCCGGCAAGCTTTGTTTTTCAGAGAAAACGACACGGTTAATGCGTACAAAATGGTGGATAACGAACGGTATCTCCGTAATTTATCTTTTATCCAGGATGCAAGGTTTTACATCATCAATACATACCAGGATCCCGATTCCATAGATATTGTTGTGCTCACCAAGGACCTCTTCGAATACGGCGGTACCCTGGGGAACCTAAGTCCCAACGCCATTGCAGCCAGCATTTACAACAACAACCTGTTTGGTGCAGGTCAAAAAGTACTGCTGGGATTCCGTTGGGAAGAAGTCTATCGCCCGCAGTGGAGAGGGGAAGTGAGTTACAGTAAATACAACGTGGCGGGAACATTTGCTGACGTGAGTTTCGGATACAGTGCGCTGAACGACCAGATCATGATTGATACCGGCGTGTATGAGCGATCCTATTTCATTTCGATCAACAGGCCCTTGTTC
>DATHGW010000101.1:0-2959 GCA_035317445.1 Puia sp. | reverse complement strand
GGGCTTGATCCCGAGTTTCCTGAACAGATCGGCCGTGGCGTACATTTTATCCTCATACAATGCCCTTCCCTCCCCGATTAATACCAGGCCCAAATGAGCGAGTTGGACCAGGTCGCCGCTGGCGCCGACGCCTCCATGTTCGTAAATGCAGGGGATAACGTCCCTGTTGATCAGGTCCCTCAGCAATTCCACCAGTTCTACATGTACTCCGGAGTAGGCCTTCATGAGGCTGTTTAACCTGGCGACCATTAAAGCCCTGACCAACAGCGGTGACATCAGGTTTCCGCCGCCCGAACTATGGCTGCGGATCAGGTTATATTGAAGATCCAGGGCCCTTTCATCACTTACTTTGTATTGGGCCATGGGGCCAAAACCCGTATTGATGCCGTAAATCAGTTTTTCTGCAGAAAAGCTCTTCAGGAACAGGTGATTGGTATTTACCTTCTCAACACCCAATTTTTCCAGATTAATTTCTTGCTTGTTAAACAGGATTTCGAAAAAATCGTCCAGTGAAAGGTTCTTGCTACCAATATTTACCATGTACAATGGGTGAGCTTTGCTTTTTTTGACAAAGGCTCCAGCGCAAAAAAAATGAAATATAAGGAAGGTATCAAATTTTTGTTCGGCAGGAGGGAATATATCCGAAACAAGTGACGGAACGTTTTACGCACACAGGGCTAGAATAATCTTCGTTGGTTAAGCCATAAGTTGCCGGGATGAGTCCTCGATGAATCCTAACAGAAATCATAGCAAGTCCGTACCAAGTCCGTTAATTGACGGACTTGGTACGGACTTGCAGAGTTTGAATTTCGAACGCAATAAGGTTGATGTCAGGCTGAACTTCGATGCTTTCTACTGACGATCACAGATTCAACCGGCAAAGTGCGCATTAACTTCTCCTATCAACAAATTTCACCGCTTTTCTTCCCGTTTCGGGGAATTGCATTTTCTGCAGTTCTTCTGCAGAAGCATATTTGATGTGCGGACTCACCCGCAGTTTAGCCTGGAGATAGGCTCTTATCTTATGATCTGATTCCTCGGTCCGTTGAACCGGGAGCAGGTGCAGCAATACTTCATCTGTGCCAATTTCGTTGGAATAGACCTCAGCCACAAAATCCCTGATCTCTTCCATTCCATTCAGCAAATCAAATAATGCAGGGGCAAAAAGGGTGGTCCCTTTGAATTTGATCATTTGTTTTTTCCTTCCGATCAAGGGCGATAAACGGAGGCTCGTCCTGCCGCAGGCACAGGGTTCAGGATAAGACTTGCAGATATCACCTGTCTTATACCGCAACAAAGGCATTCCTTCGACTTCCAGCGTGGTAATGGTCACTTCGCCCGGCTGACCCTGAGCAACAGGTTGATTGTTTTCATCCAGCAATTCTACGATCAGCAATTCCGGCTGGTGATGGCCTCCCTTTCCTTCCCTGCATTCCGTAAAAGCGGTTTGCATTTCGGTGGAGGCATAAGTGGAAAACAATTGTATATTCCATGCATCGCTGATCTTTTTACCCAGCACGTTGGGCGAACAGTCGATATTCCTGATATTTTCGCCTATACAAATGGCTTTCTTCACCGAAGAACGGTTTACATCGATCTTATGTTCTGCAGCATACTGAATGAGGCGATAAATAAAAGAGGGCACGGCGACAATGGCAGTAGGCTTTAGCCTGAATATGGTCTCCCATTGCAAGGACGGAACACCTGGTCCCACGCGGATCAAACCCGCGCCCAGTTTACGGATCCCCGAATAATAGGCCATGCCCGCCATAAATTGCCGGTCCAGCGTAAGCATCAGCTGGTAAATATCCAACGGTGATCCGTCAGCGCACTTGAACGAAGAAAATTCATTATAAGCGAGCCTGTTCAGGTCATTTTCAGTCAGGGCAATGGTTACCGGGTCACCCAGTGTTCCTGAGGTTGAAGTATATTCAATGATCTTGCTGCGTTCAACACAAAGAAAATCATCGTTGCGCGCCTGCAGTTGCTCCTTGCCAGTCGTAGGGAATTTGTTGAGGTCTTCTAACTTTTTTATTTCAGCGATCCTGATCTGCTGCGCCGAGAACATATCGCGGTAAAATGGAGAATGCGTTTGCAGGTATTGCAACAGTTCCTGCAGTTTTCTTTCCTGCATTTCTTTGATGAACCCCAAGGGTTGGAATGCTGACTGAGGTAATTGTATCATTTATTGTTCGATGATCACCAACGCCGATGCATTGGCTTTGAGATGGGATAAAGAAACGAAAATTTTAGCATTTTTCAGTTGGATCAATGTTTCCGCCGTTCCTCCGGTAAGTTGCAGTACAGGCCTCCCTGTATCATCGTGGCTTATTTCGATTTCGTTGAAAGCCGTGCCATTGGCCCAACCCGTACCCAGTGCTTTAAAAAATGCTTCCTTGGCTGCAAATCGCGCCGCATAATGTTCAAATTTGTTGGCCTTCGCCTCGCAGTATTCGATTTCTTTTTTGGAGAAGACCAATTCCCTGAACCCGCTTTCCCTGCCGATTTTTTCAGCCACGCGTTCGGGTTCTATCATGTCAATGCCGATGCCTGTGATCATGATTAAAATTAAACATTTGGAATGAGACAATCCCCGAAGGTCGCAGACGCGGTGAGTGGTCGCAGATCCCGTCGGGCTGGTTCCGTCTCTATTTCTTTCCCTCCAACTCCTCGATCCGCTTTCTTATATAGTCTTCTTCCTTCTTGGTAGCGATCACTTTTGTTAATGCGAGCCGGTAGTATTGCAGGGCTTGTTGATATTCCTTATGTTTCAACTGATAATCCCCCGCCAGCACATAAGCATGATAGAACTCGGGATTGCTGGCGACCAGGCTGTCGGTGTTGATTGATTCCCCATTGGCGATCGCCTGCCGGTATTTTCTGAACCGGACGAAATTCCGGTAAGGCGCTGTTGTCAAAAAAGTATCGGCTGCGATGGTCAGGTTTTGATCAACGATCT
>DATHGW010000100.1:0-4527 GCA_035317445.1 Puia sp. | reverse complement strand
CCAAACTCACACTGGCTGGTACAAAAACATATTCTACAGGGTTGGTTTCTTTAACTTACAATATCATCTCATCAGCTTCCGGGGTACCAGTTCCGTAAACGTACTTCAATGTTCTTATTGCCTGCTTCTACAAGACTTTTAAAAGCGTTTACATCGCTTAAGCCATTCTGCCCGCGATAATGATAGGGATAAACAATTTTTGGTTTAAATGCCAGTACGGCATCCGCTGCTTCCTTTACGTCCATGGTATAGGGCAGGTTCATGCAAACGAAAGCCACATCAATATTTTTTAACGATCGCATTTCCGGAATACCCTGTGTGTCCCCGGAAATATAAATATTTTTTCCGCCTATACCCAGCACATAGCCATTGCCGCGGCCTTTGGTATGCATGGCGGTTGGGCTTTCAGGAAGGTTATACATCGGAATGGCACCAATGGAAATGCCTGACTGTGTAATGTTATCACCGTTCTTAAGAATCACCAGGTGCTCTTTATCCGCAGCGGGCAATTTATCCGCTACAACCTGCGGCACGATAAGGATGGTGCTGGCTGTTTTGACAGCATCAATGGTCTTGATATCAAAGTGGTCGCCATGTATGTCTGTAATCAGGATAATCGTGGGAGCTGCTATTCCCTTGTAATTGTCCGCCCCGGAAGGATCGGCATAGATGGTCACGCCATTTACAGTAAGCACCAGACTGGCATGCTGAATGGGACGAATGGTCAGCGGACCCCTTGTTGTTTGTATCATGTCGGGGGCGCTGGGTTGCGCGTATGAATTATGCAAGGCTAACACGAGTAAAAATCCAAGAATTGGGAATTTCATAATAGACTTATTAGGTAGGTCAAATATACTAAAAAGTAAAACGATAAAAGCACCCAGCCTTTGAGCAGATTTTTCATCCAATAATCTAAAAAATGTCTTAATTATCCACTATAAAGCGTGTTCTCTCATTGCCTGGTAAAAATAACTAAGACAGTTTTATGCCAACTTTTGGATTCTTCAAGGAAGGCATTACAAACTAAAAACAGGGCAACTATTTTTTATGAGCTTAAGCAAGAGACTTTTCAACAAGCGAATGATGCAGGCAATACAATCTGCTGGAAAATTTTCGGCCGAAGACTACCAAAAAGACTACGTGTTAAAATCAATAGGACTTGAAAATATGTTAGGAAAAGTGCACAGCGTGGTAGGGTGGGCCGCTATTCCATTTGTTGAAGGAGGCGCTGTGGACATGTACTATTTTCCAAATCATATTGAAGGGACAGGATTTGTGACCATGGAATTAATAGACCCAGATGGCACAGGGCCCCTGCCTAACAACCTGGGGACCTATGAATTGGTTGCTTTTACCCGGCATGAATATGCTGATGTTAAAGACAGTCAGGCTCCATTCAATCTAATCAAAAAAGAATTTTTCGGGTTCTTCAGTATCATTGGTATATACTCCCGGGAAGCAATATTGAATCCAAACGAGACCTGCGAAGTACCCAAAGGCGAAGGAGTAGAAAACACGTACTTCTTATTCGACCTTTATCAGCCTGACAATAAGGAATTCAATATAGGCGGCCGAAAACATCACCTGCTTTTATGCATTCAACTTTTTAGAAGTGAAATGGAATATGCCAGGACTAAAGGAGGCGAAGAATTAATTAGGAAACTAAAACAGGCTGGCTATTATCCATACAGTGATTTGGATAGAATTCCTGTTGCATAATCCGCCTGAATAGTGCTATTGAAAAAATTCATTATCTTGGTGCGATAAGCATTAAAGCCTTCCTATTGTTTTTTCTTCTTAATGTTGGAGTATCCGTTATATCAATGTACTTATTTCTTGGGGAGATTTTTTTTAAAAGCTTATTTTCAACTTTGACAGAAAACTAATTGGCGAATACATCTCAGGTCATATCGCTATCCATGCACTCATCGCTCAAAATATTCCTGATCGCCCTTCTGATCAGCTTTCTGGGCTCCTTGCCTTTAGGGGTAATGAATGTAGGCGCAGTTCATATTGCGGTGCAGGATGGCTTGTCTGCAGCATTCATATTCTCTGCAGGTGCCGTGTTGATTGAAATGATCTATGTCCGCATCGGCCTGGTGGCGATGGATTGGATATTCAGTCATCACAGACTCCTGAAGTTTTTTGAATGGATCACCGTTTTGCTGCTTTTTGCCCTGGCTATTGGAAGCATCATTGCAGCTTTCAGAAAGTCGGGTTTTGGAGGTGCTTTCCCGGTTCATGATGCGCATCCTTTTATATTGGGCATTTTACTGAGTGCAACCAATCCGATGCACATCTCTTTTTGGTTTGGATGGAGCAGCATTCTAAAAAATAAACAGATTTTGCTGCCGCAACATGGCGGCTACAATATTTATGTTGCAGCAGTGGGCATCGGCAGCATCCTGGGCTTTAGCGTGTTTATTTTTGGCGGGAGTTTCCTGGTGAACAAGCTGAATACGAATCAGCATATATTGAACTGGGTTATCGGAGGCATATTAATGATCACGGCGATCATTCAATTGTATAAAACAATCCGGAAACCACTAGTGCCAGCCGGCCGGGCGTCCGAAAGCGAAAATTTGCTACTTTAGTCCTCATGAATTTCAGGGCTTTTTTATACCGGATGACCCATTGGGAAACCTGGCATTATCTGGCAAAATATATTCCCATCATGCCGGTATGGCTCTGGTATTGCTTTCGGTCACGTTCATGCTGGTTTTTTACCCCTTCCAATCCCACGCTGACTTTTGGCGGGTTTGAAGGCGAGAGTAAAAAAGAAATGTTCGACCAGTTACCTCCCCGCACTTATCCTAAAAGCATCTATATTTCGCCTTCCCTGCCTTTTGAGGAACTGGAGAAACTGGTTTCTTTAAATGGCTTTGAATACCCGCTGGCCGTTAAGCCGGATGTGGGCATGATGGGCTTTATGTTCCGGAAAATTGATAGTTCAGATAAGCTGAGGATTTATCATGAAAAAATGCCTGTGGATTATATCATACAGGATCTGATCAGGTACCCGCTTGAAGTCAGTGTATTTTATTATCGTTTCCCCAATGAAATAAAAGGAACGATTACGGGCTTCTTAAAAAAAGAATTCCTTACGGTAACCGGTAATGGCAGATCTACGCTGTGGGAATTAATGGTTGACTATCCACGGGTGCGTTTCCGCCTAGAAGAAATGAGATCGAAACACAAAGGCCGGTTAAATGATATCCTGGATCAGGGTGAAGTATATTATTTATCCAACGCGTTAAACCTCAGCCGGGGTGGAAAACTCGTCAGTCTGGCCCACGAAAAAGACGAAAATTTATTAAAGGTCTTTGATGGACTCAGTCACTACACAGAACACTTTTATTACGGCCGGTACGATATTAAATGTGCTTCCGTTGAAGACCTCAAGAAAGGGAAAAATTTCTACATTCTTGAATATAATGGTTGCGGCGCCGAGCCGCATCATATTTACGGGGATGGCAATACCTTAATTCAGGCTTATAAAATCGTTTTACAACACTGGAAGATGCTGTATAGAATTTCAACCTATAACCATGCACGGGGAATACGCTATTGGACATTCCAGCAGGGTTGGCAATTCCTGAAAAATGCAAAAAGACATTTCAAAATGCTAAAACGGTTGGACGCGGCGACTGAATTATAGCCAGGGCTCAATTATTGTTCTTATAAGAACAACCTTTCTGTTTGACTGATCGTACAGATTGGATCGGAGATACAGCCATATGACAGCAATGGAATCACAGACCATCATTAAGGAATACCTTGCTTTCCTGGACAATAAAGCTTTTCCCTGCGTGGGCGCCAAAGCCGCTCTGGCAAGACAACATATCAAATGTATGGTTGCAGATCATATGGAATGTCCTAAAGATGACCTGACCATTTTGCAATTCCTGTATGATTTCGTGGATGAGTACCGGAATTCAAATGAAATTTTTCATAGCGCCGCCATCATCTTTAAAGCGCCGGCTTTGCTTAATGAAGCGCACTTTGATGAATTATTATGGAAGAGGTTGCAGGCACTGGCAGACCTGGACAAAAGAAACTATCATCATGATCAGCGGGTGAATGCCGACCCTTCGTCTGCACATTTCAGTTTCAGTCTGAAGGAAGAAGCATTTTTTATCATCGGGATGCATCCGGCCAGCAGCAGAAAGGCGAGGCAATTTAAATATCCCACCCTGGCCTTCAATCCTCATGATCAATTTGAAAAATTAAAGGAGGCGGACCGGTATGATGCAATGAAAGCAGTTGTCCGAAGACGTGACATCGCCTATTCGGGTTCGGTCAATCCCATGCTGAATGACTTCGGTGATTCTTCCGAAGCCCGTCAATACAGCGGTCGCAATTATGAGGATCAATGGCAATGTCCCTTAAACAGCAAGCATGCAAAAAATGAACATCATTCCGCCACGTAGCGGAGTTTCTTTTATATTGAAGAAAGGTCAGCGTCTTAAGGTCATTGATATAGAAGGCGAACAGGTTTCAGATTTTATATGCTATAATTTTCATGAC
>DATHGW010000099.1:0-4533 GCA_035317445.1 Puia sp. | reverse complement strand
AAATGCATCCGTCATTTTACAAGGCCATCCTGGAAGGTTACCTGGAAGGCATGGGCGATATTTTCAGCCGCGAAGAAAAAGAAAACATTCACTATTCAGGATTGATGATGATCTATATGCAGGGAATCCGTTTCCTGGCCGATTTCCTGCACGATGATACCTATTATAAGACCCACTACCCCGAACAGAACCTCAACCGGGCGTTAAACCAACTGATCTTACTGGAAAAGCTGGAAGCCTTCCTCGAACGGGAATATGCGTTTACTCCATACCGTTAGCAAAATAGCTGAGTTCCTCCTGCAGGTCAAGAAAAGGGTATTTGATCAACAATTCCCTGGTTCGCTGAGCCTGCGTTTGCAGGAAGTGCCGGTGCGCCCGGGTCCCGGGCTGAAATGCCTTATGTTTCCTGGCTATTATAATTTTGGCTAGCTCCTTCATCATAGCCTGCGACGGCTCATCAATAAAATGTTTTTCAAATTGTTCCAGTACATATTCAGTTGCCTGGTAATTGGGATGAACGAGGTCAATATCGTAAAACCGGTAATCCCGCAATACATCAATGACCAGTTCATAGGCAGGGAAATAATGTATGCGGTCAAATTTATTGCATAATTGCTGCACCACTTCGATCAGCCTGGCCTTGCTGCGGTTGTTTTCAATGATCCCATCCCGGATATGGCGGACAGGGCTAACCGTAAATACGATCCGGATACCGGGATTGAATTGAAAAAGCTGGTGTATGCAGTTGTCAAGCATAGCGTTGGTCTCTTCAATGCCCATCAGGTGTTTGCGAAACCATTGCGCGGGCGCGCGGTGGCAGTTGGCGACCTCAGCAGCCACAGATCCAGCCCCGTTTCTCATGGCGGCTGGACAGGTTTCGGCCAGTCGGTACGAAAAGGATGTTCCGAGCGTAATGATGAGCCATCCTGCCTTTTGAAGGAAGGCATGGGCTCTATCCTGGGATTCATTGATCTTTTGCAGGCATTCATCCGGATCGGGGTTGGCAAAAGACCCGTGGTGCTGCCAGCTTTGCCAAAGCTCATCCATACAGAATAAGTCATCTTTATGGTAATGCTTGTGCTGCACATAGGAAACCAGAGTTGATGCAACACTGGCAGGATCAAACAGGATGCCATTCGGATTTTGCAGGGTATTCAATTTCAATGCCGCCAGGTTCTTTCCAATATGTTCTGTAAAGCATGATCCGACCAATAATACTGGATGCCTGTAATTGATCTTTTCAGGAGGTGATGGAATGGTTATGTCAAGCATGAATTGCATAGGTCCGATTGATCAGTTCAAAAATATTTCACCGGCTATCCGGATACTCTCCTGCAGGGCGGAATCATTCAATTCCGGCAATAACTTCAGTTGCGTGAAATAAGGGATCAGCAATTCCGAATTCATGTTCCCGACCAATTCGTCATTGGCCATGGGACAACCGCCAATTCCTTTTAAGGCTCCATCAAATCTCCTGCACCCGGCTTTGAGGGCGGCATCAATTTTTTCTTTCCAACCCGCCGGCCTGGAATGAAGATGCACGCCCAGCTCCTGTTGGGGTAATCGTTTCGTGAGATAATCCGTTACAGAAAAAACCTGTTCAGGGCTGGCCAACCCCACCGTATCGGCCAGTGAAATGATCTTCACATCCAGGCCGACCATTTTATCTACCCAGAAAAAAACCTGCTCCTCCGAATAGGGATCTCCGTAAGGGTTTCCAAAAGCCATGGAAATGTAGATCACCAGTTGTTTGGCTCGTTGGATGCAAATTTGCCGGATCCCTTCCACCCTCATAAATGATTCTTCGATGGAGCTGTTTGTATTCCGTTGTTGAAAAGTTTCAGAAATAGAAAAAGGAAAACCCAGGTAAGTAATTTCGTCAAATGCAGCCGCTTCGGTCGCACCGCGCGGGTTGGCGACAATGGCCAATAATTTCGTCTTACTGTTTCCTAAATCCAATTGCGGGATCACCTGTTTTGTATCGGCCATTTGAGGAATGGCGCGGGACGATACGAAACTGCCAAAGTCAATGGTATCAAATCCAACGCGCAACAGGGCGTTCAGGTATTCAACCTTCTGTGCGGTAGGGATCATGGACCTCCACCCCTGCATGGCATCGCGCGGGCATTCGATCAGTTTTATGAATGGATCCATGCCGCTAAACTACAAATTAATGCGCGGACTGCGTTCGCGTAGGTGGACGTGTCCACCGAAGCTTTGGCGTAGGTGGATTAGTTTAGTAAAAAATGCAAATAACAAAACAGATTTTCTCGAGCCGTACTACTTATTACAAATCTAATATGGTTTTTTGCAAAGAATAATTCCTGTTGTTCCAGGCCGCATCCATTCCCGCGGCGGCTGCAAATAGACATCCAACGAACGCGAAAAGCAATTAGGGTTATCGTTTCCATGAAAATAATTTAGCACGACCAATCATTCACAACTCCTAAACTCAGCTTTTATGAAAAAAATCCCATTCTTAGCCCTGCTGCCCTTCTGGTGTATCCTGATCAGGGCGGAGATAAATACCGACAGCATTCCCAATCTGACCATACCAGGCGTAAAGGTCTCGTCGATACCCATGAATGTCCCTAAAAAAACTTATGTGCTTTCTCTGGCCACCATGAAGGGAGAAAAAATACCAGGCTTTCTCTATGACCTGCAAGACAGCTCGCTTCAAATAGTCAAGCAAAAACCTAATACACACATGCAGGGTAGCCCGGCCATGGTTTGGGATTATCCTTACCAGCAAATTGACAATATCCGCCTGAGAAAAAAAGGTAGTATCGGATCAGGTGTACTGATCGGCATTCTTGGCGGCGCGGTAGTAGGAGCTCTGATCGGGTCATTGACAACCCGCACGGTCCCAAATTATATCAGCTGGTGGCAGATCGACGGGTACAGTACCCGGTCCAATACTAGTCCTGGTGCTGCAGTCGGCGTTCTGGCAGGCGGTATTGCCGGCGCCCTTGCCGGCATCCTGATCCACAGGTCTTTTATCATTAAAGGAAGTAAAGAAAGATTTTTAAAGATGCATGAAAAGATGATGAACAAATTGTACTAAAAAACCACAGCATGCAAACATTAAACTCCCTGACCAAAGCCATTTCAAACCTAAGCCTTTTCCTGCTGCTCATTTTGCCAGGAATAGTCGGCAAAACACAGGACAGTGTTGTCTTCAAGAAGATCGTCTATAAACTAAAAATAACCGATCAGAAGGGCCAGGTATACAAGGGATTCCTGGCCAGGATAAATGACAGCGCAGTATTCATGAATACCGAACCGATCCTCGTGCAATTCAAGGGCGTTGATCAAACCTACTCCAGGACCTTTCATTACGAAGACCTTGGCATATTGCGGTTACAAAGGAAATCATCTATTGGACGCGGCGTTTGGATGGGCGCGATCGGAGGATTCCTGATCGGAGCAATCGTAGCGGCGGTCGAGGGCGCCGATCCTGAAACGGATTGGTTCAGGTTGAGCCTTGGTGACAAAATTGTTGGATATGGCGGACTTGGCGCAGCATCCGGCTGCATTGTTGGCGGCATCATAGGAGCCCTGGCGCATAAACGATTTGTGATTCATGGCAGTAGAGAAAAATTCCTGGAGATGCGGCATAAGCTGGGCGCTCAGTGAATGCCGGGCGGCATTCTTTTTTTTAATGCCTCGTATAAAATAATGCCTGCGGCAACCGAAACATTCAAAGAGTCGAAGCCTGGCGCCATGGGTATGCTGAAATGTTCATCGGCGGCCTTACTGATATAGGGTTGCACGCCCTTGTCCTCACTTCCCATTACAATGCAGCAGGGCTCGCTGAAATCCATATCGAAAACTTTTTTTTCTGCATGCAGCTGGCTGGTAAAAACCCTGATCCCGTTCAGATGCAATTCGTCAATGGCTTTAAGCAGGCTGGAAACCCTGCAAACTTGTATGTTGGCAAGTGCACCCGCAGAAGATTTCATGGCTTCCTCATTTAAAGCGCCCACGCCTTTATCCGGAATGATCAGCAGCTGCGCGCCGCAGCAAAGCGCCGTTCTTGCCATCGCCCCGATATTCCTGACATCAGTGATACCATCGAGCATTAAGAACAGTGGCGTGATTCCGCCCGACACCGTATGATCGATCACTTCCTGCAGGTTTAGGTATTGAATCAGCGCGCCAATACCCAGCACGCCCTGGTGATTGCCCCTGACCATGGCGTTTATTTTTTCGGGCGGCACTTGTTGGATGGGGATATGATGCTCTTTAGCAAGCTTCCTGATCTCGCCGATCGATTCCCCGCTTACATTTCGTTGAAACAATATCTTGTCGATCGCCTGGCCGGAGTTAATCGCTTCTATCAATGGCTGACGTCCGATGATCAAAGAAGATTTTTTCATGCCTTTATTTTGTGATGCGTTTATCCAGCAGCATCAGTTTTACCTGCTGAATGGCGGCGACAGATATGGAATCCGTGATCTTACCCGCTTCTACCATTTGGTAGGCTTCTTCAAACGGACATTTTTTTACGATTAATTTTTCTGTTTCTTCGGG
>DATHGW010000098.1:0-2319 GCA_035317445.1 Puia sp. | reverse complement strand
CCCAAAGGCGACCTGCGCAGGGCCAGGGCCGCAGCACAGAATATTGTTCCGAACACCACCGGCGCCGCCAAGGCCATTGGCCTGGTATTGCCTGCACTGAAAGGGAAGCTGGATGGCAGCGCACAACGCGTTCCCGTACTCACCGGTTCACTTACCGAACTGACGACGATCCTGAAAAAGAAAGTCACGGTGGAAGAAGTGAATGCAGCCATGAAAGCAGCCTCCAATGAAAGTTTTGGCTATACCGAAGATGAGATCGTGAGCAGCGACATCATCGGCATCAGCTACGGATCTTTGTTCGATGGTACGCAAACGAAGGTATTGTCGGTGGGCGAGCAGCAGCTGGTTAAGACGATCAGCTGGTACGACAATGAGATGAGCTATGTGAGTCAGCTGGTTCGTACCGTTAAATATTTTGCCACTTTGATCTCGAAATAATTTTCTGCAGGCGGAACCTCCGGGTTCCGCTTTTTTTTGCTTTACCTGCAAAAAATACCATTATGAGTCCATTCAGCCAGTACAATTTCGCCAATCAGAAAGCATTGATCCGTGTTGATTTCAACGTGCCTTTGAATGACAAGTACGAGATCACCGATGATACCCGGATGCGCGCATCAGTCCCAACCATTCAAAAAATCCTTAAGGATGGCGGCAGGGTTATCCTGATGTCGCATTTGGGCAGGCCCAAGGACGGCCCCTCAGACAAATATTCCTTAAAACACCTGGTTAAACACCTGGGCGAACTGTTGGGCGGCGCGCCGGTCTTATTTGCGAATGACTGTATCGGTGAGCAGGCTTATTTAACCGCTGACATGATGCGGCCAGGGGAAGTATTGCTGTTAGAAAACCTGCGCTTCTATAAGGAAGAAGAAAAAGGCGACGAGGCCTTTGCCCAAAAACTGGCCAAGCTGGGAGATGTTTATGTAAATGATGCATTCGGAACTGCACACAGAGCCCATGCCTCTACTGCAGTCATTGCAAAATTTTTTCCAAAAGATAAGCGCATGTTCGGGTTGTTGATGGAAGCCGAAGTGACCAGCGCGGAAAAGGTCATGCACGAGTCCAGGAAACCATTTGTAGCGATCATCGGCGGCGCGAAAGTTTCAGATAAGATCCTGATCATCGAGAACCTGCTCGAAAGAGCCACAGATATTATTATCGGGGGAGGAATGGCCTATACATTCCTGAAAGCCGACGGTGGAAAGATTGGCAAATCGCTTTGCGAGGAAGATCGCCTGAAGACGGCCGAGGAATTACTTGAGAAAGCACTGAATAAAGGTGTGTGCATTCATCTTCCATCGGATTCGGTGATTGCAGATAAATTCGACCCTGCTGCCAATGTTTCCACTTCACCAAGCAACAATATTCCGGATGGATGGATGGGACTGGATATAGGCGTCAATGCCTGTGAACAATTCAGCAATGTCATCAACAAATCCAAGACCATTCTATGGAATGGCCCGATGGGGGTGTTTGAGATGGAGAAATTCCGGCATGGCACCAGGACTATTGCCAAAGCCATAGCCGATTCTACAACTCATGGCGCTTTTTCATTGGTAGGCGGCGGCGATTCGGTTGCAGCAGTTAACCAGTTCGGTTTCGCAGAAAAAGTGAGTTATGTTTCAACCGGCGGCGGTGCGCTGCTTGAATATTTTGAAGGGAAAGTATTGCCGGGAATTGCGGCGATCAATAGTTAATTAATTCTGATTACGATCTTCCCAAACTGTTTTCCCTCGTCCATTCTTCTCATGGCATTTTCTCCCTGGTCAAAAGGGAAAACCTGATCAATCACAGGCTTCAAAGCATGCCTGATTACAAATTCCAGCATCTCCTTAAAATCATCCGGACTACCCATCGTTGAACCCAAAACATTTAATTGCTTCCAGAATATTCGCCGCATCTCAACATGGTTCGCAGCACCCATGGTCGAGCCATAGAAAACAACCCTGCCCCCCGGTTTCGCCAGGTCAAACAAGGCATTGGTGCCATCGCCTGCGGCGCCATCGAGGATCAGGTCAAATGACCCGGCCGCTGTGCGCAGCTCCTGAACCCATTGGGCATGTTTATAATTCACTCCTTTTCTGGCACCCAGCAACATCGCCCTGTCGATCTTTTCCTGATCGCCTGAGCTCACATATATTTCCGCGTTTGCAGCCATTGCATATTGCAGTGCAAATTGGGCAACACCGCCACCGATGCCGGTGATCAGGACCTTTTCGCCGTGACGTAAGCCACCTCTCTTAAACAAGGCCCGGTAAGCGGTTAGCCCTGCCAGTGGAAGCGCAGCAGCTTCCTCAAGCGAAAGATGCGAAGGTTTTG
>DATHGW010000097.1:0-2687 GCA_035317445.1 Puia sp. | reverse complement strand
CAAAATAATCCCTTTGGGCCTGTATTAAATTTGTGGGGAGCTGCTCACTCCGGTAAGCGTCGAAATAACTCAAGGCAGCCATCAACCCCGCCACAGGATAGCCGGTCTGGGTGGCATGCATGATGACATTTCGCAAGTGTTGTTTTTTAGCAAGGATCAGTTTTGCCAAACCGGGGTCGAGCAAAATATTGGAGAGCGCGGGGTTGGACATATATGCAGCATAAAAAATATCGAGCAGGGAAGAACGGATGATACAGCCACCGCGCCAGATCCTCACTACTTCGGGAAGCGGGATTTGCATATCCAATTCGGTGGATGCTTTGTACAGCATGGCCAGCCCCTGTGCATAGCAGGTGACGATGGAAAAATACAATGCATCGCCCAACTGCTGGATGAATACTTCCCGTGGCAAATCAATAGAAAGTATGGGCGTCTTATACAGTTCTGCTGCCTGGCGTCTTTCATCCTTTAAGGTTGACATATCGCGCATGGATACGGCCATGTCAATAACAGGTAGGGGAACGGGCAAGTTCATGGCATCCTGTGAAGTCCATTTGCCAGTACCCTTGGAGCCGGCCTTATCGAGGATATGGTCTATCAACCGGCCGGCTGACTTGTCATCCTCCTGCAGGAATATGTCTTTGGTGATTTCTACGAGGTAGGATTGCAGCTCGCCTTCATTCCAGGTCTTATATATTTTGTGCAATTCATCGTTCGTGAGCCCCATACCCCGGTGGAGAAGGTCATAAGATTCGCTAAGCAGTTGCATGATCGCATACTCAATACCGTTATGCACCATTTTAACATAGTGCCCGGCTGCGCCCTTGCCCATGTACGCAACGCAGGCGCTTCCTTTTACCTGTGCTGCCACGGCTTCAAAAATCGGTTGAACATGCTGATAGGCCTCGGGATCGCCGCCGGGCATAATGCTGGGACCGGTGCGGGCTCCATGTTCGCCGCCTGAAATACCGACACCCATAAAATGAATGCCTTTTTCACTGAGTTCCTGTACCCGGAGGAGGGTATCGGTGTAATGAGAATTGCCTCCGTCGATCACAATATCTCCGTTGCTGAGCAGGGGAACCAGGTCATGGATCACATCATCAACGGGTTTGCCTGCGGGCACCAGCATCATCATTTTACGGGGAACTTTCAGCTGCTGAATCATATCAGCCAGACTGCCTGCCGCTTTTACGATCGTACCAGCGGTGGCTGAGGATTCAAGGGCCGTTCCTTTCTGAAGATCCTTATCAAACCCGATCACAGGAAAGCCGTGATCTGCCATATTCAACAGGAGGTTTCGCCCCATTACGCCGAGGCCGATCATACCAAATTCATACGATGGATTTGCCATATTTTACTTGTAAGAAGGGCGTAAAATTAAGTAAATGGTGGCAAATGGGGGAAAATAGCAATAGGCAATAGGCAACCATCAATTAATTATTTGCTTTGCCCATTGCCTATTGCTTATTGCCTATTTATCTCCCGGACGCTCCTTGCCGTGGTGACAGGTCACACAACTTACGAGGTTGACGCGGTTGCCTTGCTCATCTTTTTCGTCACCGAAGAATTTCTTGTTGATTTTTGTTGTCATGCGCATCATTTTGCGCGCAATGGATTTTTCAGGTTTGGCGTCACTGGCAAAATCCAAATGATGGTTGGCCGTATCTTGTGAGGCGGCGTGGCAGAAATTACATTTTACGCCCAGCGCAGCCTTAAATGAATCCATTATTTTATCCAGGTCTTCGTGGCTGATGTTTTTTGGTAAAATTTTCAGGTTCTTATTCGGGCGTTCGGGCGGTGGCGGGGTTGTAGCCGCAATACCGACAAACAGGAAGGCGCCGATGAGCAGGGCGACCAGGATTTTTTTTATATGAGCCATAAAAAAATTGATTTTGCCAGCTAAATCTAACCCTTTTTTTTTATTCATCTAATTAAATTTGAATGATGAACAGCTTAACTTGTAAAAAATTATTTCTATGCCATCGATGATCCGCTGGGGTATTTTGGGTTGCGGCAGGATTGCGCGCAAATTTGCATCCGACCTGCGATATGTAGACGATGCGCAGCTTGTTGCAGCGGGATCACGCAACCGCACAAGCGCAGAAACATTTGCGAGGGAATTCCCGGTACCCTGGATTCATGATAGCTATGAGGCCCTCGCTGCGAATCCTGAAGTGGATGTGATCTATATCGCCTCACCTCATGGACTCCATCATGAACATGCCATCCTTTGCCTGAACCATAAGAAAGCGGTGCTCTGCGAAAAAGCTTTTGCGATCAACAGCAGGCAGGCGAGGGAAATGGTTGAGACGGCAAGGAGTCAAAAGGTTTTTTTAATGGAAGCACTGTGGACCAAATTCATGCCCCACTACAACCTCGTAAAGGAATTGCTGGAAGAAAAGAAGCTGGGAGATATCCGCAGTGTTTTGGTCAATTTCGGATTCATCCCACAGGCTCCTGTTCCGCAACGTTTATACGATCCGGCGTTGGGTGGGGGTTCGTTATTGGATATTGGTATTTACAATGTATTTATGGCTTTGTCGGTCTTGGGCAAACCCGATGAACTGGAAGCATCCATGACGCCTGCTTCCACGGGGGTAGATGACCAATGCGCGATCCTTTTTAAATATGGGAACGGTGCGATGGCACAGCTTTTTTCGAGTTTTTCCTCTAACCTGGCGACA
>DATHGW010000096.1:0-5084 GCA_035317445.1 Puia sp. | reverse complement strand
ATTTTCAATTGGGTGAAGCGTTTTAGATAGCGCCCCGATGGTGGCAATTCTTTTTCCCGCCAGATAGATCACATAAGTGAGAAGCGGTGCCGCGATGACATCAATCGTATAATGGACGTGCTGAACCAGCAATAAAATACCAACGCCCACGGAAGCCAGGAATGCCAGGACCTTGTCTGTCTTGTTTTTGAGGCATAAGGCCATCAGGAATACCGTAGCGGTATGTCCTGAAAAGAAAAGGTCACGGGTCACAAAATGCGGTCCATAGAACACATTTGCGATAGGATCTGCCAGTGGAAGCAGGTTTGCCGGTGGATCAAGAGGAATGAGGCTAATGGTCATCATCCTCAAAACACAAAGCAAGATATAAGACCAGAGAAGTTGCATCAGGATCCCGGGATCCTGAACAGCGCGAAAGAATGTAAGCAGGGAAGTTGCCCAAATGAGAATAAATATCATAATAGACACATCCTGAATCGGCAGTTGGTTGAGGATCCAATCATGTAGAAAGATTCCCGGCCGCTTCTCTATCAGCTGGAAAAAAAATGGAAAGGCTGAAAGAATGACCGCAATCAGAATAAATCCAATGATCAGCTTTTTCCTGAACAGATGAGACTTCCATGCTTTGGCCCAGCGCTCTTTGTATGAATCCATTGTCTAGTTGACAGTTGACGGTTTACAGTTAACAGATCATGTGAATGTTGGCGACAATAGAAGGCTGTCAACTGTCATCTGCCAACAGTCGTCTCAATAATGCCATCTAACAAAAGCTTCCATCGCTGCGTACTTGGTCAGGCCCAGTTGAGCATACAAATTGGCTGTGTTGGAATTCCTGTCTTCAGCTCTTTGCCAAAACTCACGACTGTCTGTACCCTGAAAAGGAACCATGTCCTTCTGGGACTGGTGAATGAAGATCCCGAAACGCTTTTTCATTAACTGCCCCGGGCTCATGGGAATGGCCATTTCAATTTCACTAACATCCCATTCCTGCCAGGCGCCCTTGTACAACCACACCCAACAGTCCTTTATCCAGTCTTCTCCACTGGCCTTCAGGCGGCGTAGCGACTCAAAAACAATGTCCAGGCACACTTTATGCGTTCCATGGGGATCGGCCAGGTCACCCGCTGCGTATACCTGGTGAGGTTTTATTTGACGTAATATCTTCATGGTGATTGTTATGTCTTCTTCACTCATCGGTTTTTTTTCAATTACGCCGGTTTCGTAAAAGGGAAGGTTGAGAAAATGAATATTATCATCCTTGATGCCAACATAGCGGCAGGTTGCCCTGGCTTCACATCGCCTGATCAGTCCCTTAATGTTGCGGATCTCAGTGGTATCGGCTTCGCTATTTTTCTTATTGTTTAGAAAATCGGTTGCATTCTGTAGGATCAGCGAAGATTTTTTACTGTCGATACCTGCCAATTCTTCGAATCCTACAGCAAAATCAAGGAAACGGGTAACAAACTCATCTGTAACCGCGATATTTCCCGATGTTTGATAGGCCACGTGAACATCATGGCCCTGGTCGTGCAGACGCATAAAAGTGCCACCCATGGAGATGATGTCATCATCGGGGTGTGGTGAAAAAATAAGGCAACGTTTTGGATAAGGTTCCATTCTTTCCGGCGGATTGGGCAGGGGCTGGTCTTTTCCGCCGGGCCACCCGGTAATGCTATCACGGACCATATAGAAGACCTGCAGGTTTATCTCGTAAGCATCGCCTTTTTCTACCAGCAGGTCACTCAGGCCATTGTCATGGTAGTCTGAATTGGTCAGACTCAGGATGGGTTTGCCCAACTTGAGTGCGGTGTTCACGACCGCCATGCGTGTCATTTTCGGTGTCCATTCGCATTCCCCCGTCAGCCAGGGCGATTTGTTCCGGGTCAGTTCCGAGGAGGCCAGCTCATCCGTGACGAACAGGCAATCGTTGTGTTGCTGCAAAAGAGAAGCTGGAACCTGTTCAGTGGAAGGACCCTCCACTGCTTTTTGAATGATGGGTGCTTTCATTTGTCCCCAGGCCATCAACAAGATCCTTTTGGATTTTAAGATGGTATCGATCCCCATTGTCAATGCCAAACGGGGCACTTTTGATATATTGGGAAATTCATAAGCGTTGGCGATGCGGGTTGAATTATCCAGTGGCACCAGTCGTGTTTTGGAGAACAGGCTAGAGCCTGGTTCGTTGAAACCAATATGGCCATTGTTCCCGATTCCAAGAATTTGTAGTTCGATACCGCCGTAATTTTCAATAAGTTGTTCGTATTCTCTGCAATTTTTCTTGATATCTTCTTTTTTCCATTCGCCGCTCGGGATATGGCAGTTGGGAGGATCAATGTCTATCTTATCGAACAGGTTCTTTTTCATGAACTGCCTGTAGCTTTGAAGGGCATTGTCCTCGATCGGGTAATATTGATCCAGGTTAAAGGCGATCACATTTTTAAAGCTCAATCCTTCTTCGCGGTGCATTCTCACCAGTTCTGCATACAAGGTTTTCGGAGAAGAGCCCGTGGCGAGACCCAGTATGCATTGTTCTTTTTTTGATTCTTTTTCCCTGATCAGTTTCGCGACCTCTTTGGCTATGAAAACAGATCCTTCATTCAGGGTCTTGAATATTTTCACAGGGATTTTTTCAAATGAATCTACCATACTCATATACAGGCCGTTTTTGGTTTTTTAAAATTGCAGCGAATTTAGCGCCTATTTACGAAATCCTGCGGTTCAATAAAGTCCAATTTCATCAACCAAAATGCGAACACGACTCCCGGCATTGGGCTGACCTTCAGGAATGATGCCGGGATTCTTCGCAAAAACTCTTAGAAAACGATCTTTTGTGGCGGGAAATTCAATCGTCATGTAGCCCATATTGTCTTTGTCAGGCTGAAATTTTTCTGTTTTGCCCAATGTTGTGAATTCCTTACCATCTGCCGACCCAAAAACTTCAACAAAGGATGGTTGAAAGAACCGTCCTTGTTTCTGTTCGAGTACATGAACGGTTAATTTCGATATGGATTCCATGGTATCCAGGTCGATGGTGGCTTCCATATTCGCGTCCTGCCAGCCCAGCCACTCGAATGAATTGAGTCCTCGGTCTGAGATGGCACCATTGACCAATCCGAAAGCGCCACCATTGCCCGGGAAATTATCGAGAGGCGCTGAGGTTAAAACAATCTTTTTCCCTGTGACCATATTAGGCGAAAATTTTTGAACAACCCTGCTTATCTCCGTGGGTGCGGGAGGTTTTCCCTGTTCATTCTGATATAAAATAGCGGTACAAACAACTCCGCTTGAAATATTGATCGGTTGAACATAGTCAAACATGCTATCCCTTGAAACTGAATGAACGGCGACTACGATCTTTGATTTTTCTGGCGCGGCATTCGTTTCTAATTTCCATTGAACGCCTTTATGATCCAGGGCGGGTAAAATGCTTGCTTTAATGTCATAATAAGCTTTGCTATAATTGACATTCCACAGTTCGTACCTCTTGAACTGCACTTCCAATCTTCCGGAGAAATCTTTCCAGTCTCTTTTAGCTTTAGGGCTCCACAATACTTCGCTGAGAGCAGTCAGTCTGGGAAAGATCATATACTCCAGTTTTGAGGTATTGCCAATATATTCGGACCATACATTCGCCTGCGCACCCAGGATATGAGCAGCTTCTGAACTGCTTAAGACCGCAGGGATGGGTTCATATTGATATACTTTTTCGACCGGCAGATAACCACCGATCGTGACGGAATCTTCAATTCTTTTTTGTGCATGATCAAAGTAAACATAAGTACCCGGCGTCATCACCACATCATGGTTTTGCTTTGCTGCGTCTATACCTCCTTGTTCTCCTCTCCAGCTCATGACAGTGGCTTTCGGCGCCAGTCCGCCTTCCAGGATCTCATCCCATCCGATCATCGAACGGCCTTTGCTTGTCAGGTAATTTTCTATGCGGCGGATAAAATAGCTCTGTAATTCGTGCTCATCCTTAAGGTTATGCTCCCGGATCCTTCGCTGGCATTTGGGACAGGTCTTCCAGCGGTCTTTAGGACATTCATCTCCGCCAACATGAATGTATTTTGAAGGAAAGAGTGCGATCACTTCATCCAGCACATCCTGAAGGAATTGAAAGGTGGAATCATTGCCCGCGCAAAACACGTCCCGGAATACCCCCCACCGCTGTTGTACGGTATAAGGACCACCCGTACAGCCCAGGTAAGGATAAGCCGCAAGGGCAGCGGCAGCATGCCCGGGCAATTCGATTTCCGGTATTACCGTTATGTAGCGGTCCTTCGCATATTGCAGCACTTCCCTGATCTGATCCTGGGTATAAAAACCACAATATTTCAAGGAATCATAAACCCCGGTATTGCGCCCGATAACGGTTCCGTCACGACAACTTCCAATCTGCGTCAGCAGGGGATATTTTTTGATTTCAATTCTCCATCCCTGGTCTTCTGTCAAGTGCCAGTGAAAATAATTCATTTTATGCATCGCAATAAAGTCAAGATATTTCTTGATATAGTCAACGGGAAAAAAATGCCGGCCTACATCCAGGTGCAGGCCCCGGTATGCGAATCGGGGATGATCCTCAATTTTCAACTGAGGAATGAGCAGGGAAGCGGCCGGCTTAACTGGCAATAGTTGCAGGAGGGATTGTATGCCATAAAAAACGCCGGTTGCGTTGTCGCCTGCGATATAAATTTCATTGTTGCTGATGTTCATCCGGTAAGCGCCGGCAATGGGCTGATCCATTCTTTCATAATTCAGCACAATCGTCGCCCCTTTGAACGAGGCAGGCGCGGTGCTGAGTTTAAACCCATAAAATTGTTGCAGGTAGTCATTGAGAAAATGCGCCGACGGCTCCAGTCCGCTGCCCTCCAATTTGATTCGCGTGGATGCATTCAGTGTGAAATGCCCTTTTCCTGGTTTGATGGATGCCGGTGCGGGTATGATAGCAATATCCTGAGCGGAAAGAGCATATCCAAATCCTAAAAAGATCAATAAGATAAAATTTCTCATTATGGCAGATTTCTGCAATATTAGGCAGAATATATAACTGCGAAAGGAGTCAGACCCTGTTTTTCAAATAGAAA
>DATHGW010000095.1:0-2711 GCA_035317445.1 Puia sp. | reverse complement strand
CGGAAAGCAGGGTTAGACTGGAATCTGGATAGCGCAGGAACCAATAATGGTTACCATGTCGGTGAAGCCCCTCATCATTTGTCGCAGAAAGTGGCCAGGCTCCATTCGATCGATATCAGTCATCAACAGGCAAGGAATTTTACCCCGGAAGATTTCGACAGGTTCGATAAGATCTATGCTATGTCCAAGGACGTGCTGGAACAGATCAGGACCATCGCGAAGAAGAGATATGACCCGGGAAAGACGGACCTGCTGATGAATGAATTGTATCCCGGCCTTAACATGGATGTGCCGGATCCCTGGTATGGCCCGGAGCCAGGTTTCCATGACGTCTTTAAGATGCTGGAGCGTGCCTGTGAAAAGATCATCGAGAAATACGGGGTTGATACAGCGGTCACAAAATAAAATGATTCCCATACAGTAACCATCCTGCTGCCAGCCTAAAAATCTTTACATGACTAAACCCAGTCTACCGCAGGGCACGAGAGATTTTGGACCTGAAACTGTTCGAAAACGCAATTACATCTTCCAAACCATCAAGTCTGTTTTTGAACTCTATGGTTTTCAGCCCCTGGAAACGCCGGCCATGGAAAACCTGGATACCCTGATGGGCAAGTATGGCGAGGAAGGGGATAAACTCATTTTTAAGATCCTGAATAATGGGCTGAATGATCTCAAAAATGCCGCGAAGGCCAGGTCGGGCTTTGAAAAGGCGTTACAGGGAAAAAATGATAAAGACCTGACTGAACGTGCGCTCCGCTACGACCTCACCATTCCTTTCGCGCGCTGGGTAGCCATGAACCATGCGACAATTAGTTTTCCCTTTAAACGATACCAGGTTCAGCCGGTCTGGCGGGCTGACCGTCCCCAAAAAGGCCGGTACCGCGAATTCTATCAATGCGATGCCGATGTGGTGGGGAGCCATTCATTGCTAAATGAAGTGGAGCTGGGCAGCATCTATGCAACGGTGTTTGAAAAATTAGGGATTGATGTGGACATTAAGATCAACAACCGCAATATATTGACTGGCCTGGCTGAGCTATGCGGTGGCGCCGGTAACCTATCGTTGATCAGCATGGCCATCGACAAGCTCGACAAGACCGGGCTGGAAAAAGTAAAAGAAGAATTATCAAAAACCGGACTGACCGTCGGCCAGGTTTCCATTATTGAACAATACCTCTCCTTTGAAGGAACTAATGCTGAAAAAATAGCTGCCCTTAGAACACTCCTGGGCAAAAGCGGCAGCGGGGCGAAAGGCATTGCGGAAGTCGAATTTCTCCTGAACCAAAGCAGCGGCCACAAGCCTTATGTACTCGATCTTACCCTGGCCCGTGGACTTAATTACTATACCGGAATTATATTTGAAGTGAAAGCCCTTAACGTGCAGATGGGAAGTATCGGTGGCGGTGGCCGATATGATGACCTCACTGGTTTGTTTGGTGTTCCAGGAATTCCTGGTGTGGGCATTTCATTTGGTGTAGACAGGATCTATGATGTGATGGAGGAGTTGGGCGGATTTCCCACCGCGGTTCACCGTGGCACCAGACTGCTTTTTTTTAACCTGGGGGAAGCAGAGTCTAAAAAAGCCTTCGAATATATACAGCAATTGCGTGGCCAGGGCATTGCCTGCGAATTATTTCATGAACAGGCGAAGTTTGATAAGCAGTTTAAATACGCCGAGAAAAAAAATATTCCATACGTTGCCATTATTGGAGAAAAAGAATTACAGGCGGGGACTGTGGTGGTGCGGGATCTGAAGAAGGGGGAGCAGAAGGATTATTCGGTGGATCAGTTTTTTGAGCTGTTTAAGGGCGGCTATTAACAAGCCCGCCCATCCCCAAAATCAAATCAGGATCAGGACTATTTTCTAACCATCGGTCACGCTCACTGTATTTACACACCCCCGGATAATCGCCTTCCCGATCGCCCATATCGAGAACAATTTGAAAATGTAAATGAGGTGGCCAGTTGCCATTTTCGAAACGCATCCCGAATTCTGTGAACACTTCTCCTTTGCGAATTCTTCTTCCAGACTGAAGATTTTTCAATGAGTTCAGGCTGAGATGACCATACAAAGTATGAAAATGCGTTCCTTCAAGATTGTGTGTGAGGATGATCGTGGCTCCATAGTCACCATCGTGATCATTGAATGCAAAACTATGCACCAGGCCATCCAGGGGCGACATAATCCTGGTGCCTACTGGTCCCCAGATGTCAACGCCCAGGTGCAGCCGCCTGGGCTCGTCGTCTCCATCGAATTGTCTGCGGGTGCTATAAAGCGTCCGGTGCTCATTGTATCCGCCGATGCCATAGCGGCATGGATGCTTGGTTAGTGTGTCGTTGATGTATTTGGCAAAACTTTCGGTGTCGGCTACCTGATCTTTTGTGAGATCGTTGTTTTTGTCCGTGAAATCAAATGGATATAAACAATCTTTTTCACGGTCGAAAGGCACGACAGGGTGGAATTGATGATGATGCTTTTTGAGGATCGAGAGAAGCATATGCAAAGGTAAGAAGTAACAGGAAACCCGCCGTCAGGGGTTGCTGCTTCTTAGCCGCCGCTTGCCAGCTCGACAATCACTTCCCCCCAACGCTCTTCATAATCTCTTCAATCGCGCGATCTAGTTGGGGATCCCTGCCATTCACTTTATCTTCAAACGTATTGATAACGCGGATATCAGGCACTACGCCGGTGAACTCCAGTTCCTTGC
>DATHGW010000094.1:0-5370 GCA_035317445.1 Puia sp. | reverse complement strand
TTTAAAATTTTGTCTACCAGCGTTGTCTTTCCGTGATCGACGTGGGCAATAATGGCAATGTTCCTGATTGATGTCATAGTAAGCTTTTAATTTAAGCGTGCAAAGATACGACTAAAAGCCGTAACTTCAGTATTATATGCGTTATTTGAGCTTTAATAGTTCTGCATCTGCTTCTGGGCGGGGGTTTGGCTCGGGTTCGTCATTGCGAGGCACGAAGCAATCTTACCATCTTGTGTTTTGCCCATGATTCTTAATTTTTAATTCTTAATTGATGAAGGGGTAGAGGGGGGTGTACACTTTTTGCCATTTGTAAACCCTTAACTTATTGATATTCATTAAAAATACCCCTGAAATTTTTGTGTAAAGTGTAAACCCCCCATTGCACACGTTTATTCCTTATCCCTTACGACTTACTCCTTATTTAACACGGGTTACACTTTTTCAATTTGTTACCCGTCAAGTGCGCTATTCCAGGCCTTTTCTAAACATTGGTTAATTTAGTATCTTTGTATAGGTTATAGCCAATGCATAATAATAGCGTATATGACTGAAAGCGAAAAATTCAAAACACTTCTTAAAGACGCTGCAAAAGCTGCTCAACGGAAAGCAGCAAGAAAGGGTATTCCTTACGCAATTTCAGTAAATGGTAAAATTGAAATTATCCGTCCTGAAAAATCAGCTAAAGCCCGCAAGCGGAAACATAAAGTCAAATAGCTATATTTTTAATTAAAATACACGTTAAGGTAAATGTAATCCTCGTTCAAAGCCCCTCCAGGGATTTGTGGCAAAACGAAATGTTCCTCCCCCTACACCCTCCAAAGGGTAACGACAGACGAGATTACCACACTTTATTCTTGTATAATATAATCAATGCGTGTTTTAGTGCCTTTACCGACTCTATCATTCAATGAGCAGGTGGAACGTAGACCTCTGGCTGAATACTGAAATGTTTTGTACACATAACCTATGAATGTGCCAGTATAACGATAACATCTAATACATCCTTGAATTCTCTCTATAACATCACCCGGATATCCCTTCCACTTGACAAGGCTTGATGAGCTTTCAATCCATTCGTTAACAATAATGGTAAGCCATTCAATAACCTTTTTCTGTGCCAGTATATTTCCTTTTTGCGAAGCCCGTACCAGGCGTATAAAGATTTTATCTTGTATTTTCTCGTCCTTTTCATTCTGCGGGACCAATGCCGTATATAATTTACTCTCAAAGGATGCCAAAACAAGATCAAGTTCTTCCTTGTTTTCATAAGGCATGGAAGTAATAGCCTTTCTCTTTCGATACCAGTACCACCTCTTTTGAAACCTACGTTCAAGTGCTGTGGTTACAGCATCCCAATCCACTTCACCTGTTTCAGTCTTAACATGTCTGGATAGATATTTATACAAATACCTATCATGATGCTCTATCCACTGCGGGTCAAAAGACTTAGGTCGCTTCTGTATTAATAATAGATTCAGGGTTTGCGTTGCCTTGCAAAAATCGTAGTCAGTATAGCATTCCACTTTAAGTTCCAATATTTTGTTAAAAGCCTTAAGAAATAAGGCTTTCAGCTTGTTTTATCGGTAAAAATAGCCGAAATTTGCACCTATAAACCATCAAAAAGTAGGTCAAAAGTGAAACTTTTTTCTTTTATTTACGTATAAAGGGTTAGAAATTTTTAAGTACAATGAAAACAGAAGAAATACAGCAGCTTTTTGTCCAATTTGAATCAGCCGCATCAGAGATTGAAGGGATTGAATGCTGGAGTGCACGTGAGTTGCAGCCATTGTTAGGATATAGCAAGTGGGAGAATTTTGTAAAAGTAATTCAGAAAGCAAAAGAAGCCAGTAAAAATGCCGGAGAAGAGATTTCTGATCACTTTCCTGACATCAGGAAGGTGATAGAAGCAGGCAAGGGTGCACAGCAAACTATTGATGATGTTGCACTTACTCGTTATGCATGTTATCTGATAGCTCAGAACGGAGATAGCCGAAAGCCAGAAATTGCTTTTGCCCAGAACTACTTTGCTGTTCAGACAAGACGTGCTGAAATAATTGAACAGAGGATGCTTGAGTTTGAGCGTGTAAAGGCTCGTGAGAAGTTAAGTCAAACAGAGAGACAATTATCTGGTATCTTATATGAAAGAGGTGTGGATAATCAGGGCTTTGCCATAATTCGTTCAAAAGGTGACCAGGCATTGTTTCATCTTTCCACCCAGCAATTGAAGCGGAAAATGAATGTGCCGGATAGCAGACCTGTCGCCGACTTCCTGCCTACAATAAGTATTAAGGCAAAAGATCTTGCCGCTGAAATGACAAGTATAAATGTACAAAGCAAGGATTTAAAAGGTCATCCTCCAATAGAAAGAGAACATGTAGAAAATAGTTCAGCAGTTCGGGAAATGCTATTGAAAAGAGGCATTCAGCCTGAAAATTTGGCTCCTGCCGAAGATGTCAAAAAAGTTCAGAGAAAGCTGGACGGAGATGATAAGAAACTCTTGAAAGGAGCAAAGAAGAAAGGTAAAAAGAAGGACAAATAACAGATTCTTATTTTCAGTATTCTTTAAGGACGCAAATGGCGACCTTAAAGGAAGTGTTTTCTATTTTCTTAACCTCAATAAATTTTTAATAGATGTCAAAATAACAACGAAGCTCATCGCAAATCCAGGTTTCTTTCAGTCAAAGGCTGTTAATGCTTGGATGAAAAAAGCACCAGCAAATGTCATTGAATTTATGGAGCAATTTCCCGACGAGATGGCATGCATCAAATTTTTAGAGGCGATATTATGGGATGGAAAACCGCAGTGTTCTCATTGTGGCCATGAACGTTATTATCCATACAAAGATGGCAAACGATATAAATGTACAAAGTGCCGGTGCATTTATAATGTAAAATTGAAAACACCTATGGAAGGAACGAAAGTGCCTCTAAGGAAGTGGTTCATGGCGATGTACCTTTTCACTAACCATAAAAAAGGCGTGTCCTCCCATCAAATCGCACGAGATGTTGGAATAACCCAAGATTCCGCCTGGTTCATGTTGCAGCGAATTCGTGAAATGATGATCAATCCGATTGATGAAAGAATGAAAGGTGTAGTTGAAGCTGATGAAACCAGTGTTGGCGGAAAGATAAAATTTAAACGCAAGCATGTGATTGAGGCAATGAAATTAAGGTATGGTAATCTAACTGGCAACGTTGGCAAAACACCTGTACTTGGTATTCTGGAAAGAGGCGGCAATGTGGCAATGATGGTAATAGAAAAGACGGACGGTAAGACAATTAAACCAATTCTAAAAATGAAAATAAGCCCGGATGCCAGACTTATAACTGATACATCTGGGGTTTATTATGGTTTAGGAAAACACTTCAAAAGCCATGAAACGGTCAACCACGCAATTGACGAGTACGTTCGTGGTGATGTTACGACAAACAACCTGGAAGGGCTATGGAACCACTTTAAACGGATGATAATGGGAACATATCATTATATTTCACCCAAGCACTTGCAGCGATACTGCGATGAGCATGCCATGCGTTGGAATACTAAAAAGTACACATCAGAATTTGAACGGTTTAAGTTTTTGATTAGCCAATGTAAAAATAAGCGACTCCGGTATCAGGAGTTAATTACAAATCAAAGGATGGCTGCTTAAAATTTAACTGCAAGCATACTTTTTTATATTTGTGTTATCAACTTCATCTAATAATGGAAAGATACTATCACCTTTCATACGATGCTAAAGATTTAAAGACTGATTTCCCTGATAAAGATGGGAATGGTGATTCTGATAAAGCACGGAATTTTATATTATGCGTATTACAGAAAACACTTTACGGTAGGATAGAAAGTTGCAATGAAAGTTCATTGGTAATAATGTATCTGACGATTCAGCCCAAATTATTCAATTATCTTGAATCCAATATAGCAGCTTATTTTTGGTACACCATATCTTTGGTTGCACTCCTTAAAAATACTGAAACCATTGAAAGCGAATGTAATGGAGGATTAAACGGCAACCTTCAAGATGCTATTAACGCTTTAGACTGTTTAGAGTTTGTTGACTTGATCTCTGAGTACTAAAATCTATTATACCTGGATGATTGCTGGTTATTAAATCTTCCACATATTCAAATTCTCCATAATCACCGCCATATCCCCAACGTTCTCCATTTATCTTATACACATCTTTGTATTCGGCAGGTATACATTGCCATGGTATTCTTTTAAATGCTATCAAATAGTGTAGTCTAATCTTTACTGATTTCAGAAAGTTTGATGTCATACTCAACTTTCCAATAAATAGTGTTAAATTCCTATTTTGTGGTAATCTCGCCTGTCGTTACCCTCCTGAGGGGGTGCCCGAAGGGCGGGGGAGGTGTGTCCTAAATTTAGTTCAAAATTTAAACATTCATAATTTTCTCTGTTTTTACTTATTTACCTCATAACCAATTACTTAAATGGGTTGACACTTTTTGGCCCTAAAAAAATGTAAGTGCTTGATAATCAAAATGTATTTTTCGAAAAAGCCCCAAAAAGTGTCAACCCGTTAGAATTGCGATTTTTTACGCCAATAATTGAGAGAAAAAACCTCTTGTCACACTGAAGCTTGCCTGCCCCGAAATCTCGCGGGTCGAAGTATATTTCCCATGCTATTAAAATAATTACCTTCCACAAGGCACCAAGACTCAAAGATTCAAAAGCTTTACCGTGTCCCCCGCTTGAGGGGGTGCCCAAAGGGCGGGGGAGGTTTCCAATCGTAATTCCTAATTAAGTAAAATAAATTTCATCATTTTATACCTATTGTAAAATAAAATGTTTATTAGTTATTAACAGGTGCTAAAGAAGCAGATAGATATTCGGTGGTTTTTAGTTTATGTTTTTCTTCATATTTCTTGATTTCTTTATTCAAATTATTCCAAGATTGTGACAATTGTTTTTTAATTGCATCTTCTTGCATTACTTCTGCAGCTTGTCGTGCATATGATACAAAATTATTTTTAGATCCTTTGCTTCCCAAATGGCTGAACTTATTGAAAAGCTTACCCTTATGAATCATTGAGTTGTTAGACTTTCCCTTTTTTCTTTCAATTGAATATGCGGCCTTTTTTGCATTGGCTAGAGAACCTTTTCCAATCGGGATTTTACGATACGCACAAATACAATCGGAGAGCCCCTTAGTTTTACTGACTTCATTTTCATATAGAGGAGTCAATATTATTTGTGTATAGTAAGCATAAACTACTGCGTCTAGATGGGTTGAGTAATATATGTTTCTAACCTTTGCATTGCTAATAGTTTGACCTGTTTCTGATAGAATGCTATGCGCACGAACTGTTTTTCCGGAGCCATCTTTTCCGATTTTTTATATA
>DATHGW010000093.1:0-12761 GCA_035317445.1 Puia sp. | reverse complement strand
TCTTACGGATATGCCACGGTCAATGATGTAACCAATGCCAATGCAGACAGTCTGGCCAAGATCCTGCTTTACCATATGATTCCCTCGAGATTGTTTACCTGCGATATCAGCCTTGGTCAGCATTCCCAAACAGCTCAGGGCGGTTCCGTATTGTTCACAGCTACAGGAACTCAAAGACAAATAAGGGGAACAAACAATGACAGCAATGCCGATCTGCTGAAGGCAGATGTCATGGCGCGCAATGGGGTGCTGTATGTCATTAATCAGGTGCTGGTACCATGATAAATTGCCATTGAATGCACTACCTTTCTCATCTTTCCAGGGACAAAAAGCTGAAAAAAATCATCGCGTCGCAGCTGGCTGTGAAATTGCAGCGGAAAAAGAATATTCATATCCATCTCTGCGGTTCGATCATGAGCCAGCAGTTATCTACCAAGGTTGCGGATGTCATTCACAAAAGATTTTTGAAGTTATATGATGGCGTACCCAGTCCAGAGCAAATTCTCGGAACTGATCCTGGTCAGTTGCGGGCCATCGGGCTCTCGAACGCGAAGACCGCTTACGTACACAATGTTGCGCGTTTTGCGATGGAACAGGGAATGGAATACCGGCAACTGAATAAAATGAGCGATGAAGAAGTGATTGCATACCTCACACAGATCAAGGGTGTCGGAAGATGGACAGCAGAAATGATGCTGATGTTTGCGCTGGGCAGGGAAGATGTTTTTGCGATCGACGACCTCGGCATTCAACAGGCGATGATCAAAATGTATAAGCTGGATCGTTCGGACAAAAAAAAATTCAGGGAAGACATGCTGAAGATCTCAAAACAATGGAGTCCTTATCGAACCTATGCATGCATCCATCTTTGGCGCTGGAAAGATGTGCCCACTGTTGCAAAATGAAAAGCAACCGTTAAAAAATATACGCCGTACAAGTTATTAGCCGGTTATTTTCGATTTTCCTTCCCCTGAATCGAAATATTCAATAAATTTCAATTCAAATTAACAAATAATTGCATAAAATTGAAAATGGCGACTGAATAAACATTCGATTCATTGACCAGTTCTTTGTTGTATCATGTAGACTTAAATCTTAATTAAAATTATTAAATCATGAAAAATCTGAAGTTATTCTCCTTTGTATTTTGCGGGATTGCTCTGGCCATTATTGGATGTTCAAAGGGCAGCGCAGGACCGGCAGGTCCGGCAGGCCCCCCTGGTCCGGATAGCGTGGTTCATTCAAATTGGATCACATTGAATATGGCTTTGAACGTAAGTAGCGCCAACGACTCATTTTACACTCAGACCATCTCTGCACCGGCCATAACACAAAAGATTTTAGACAGTGGAATTGTATTAACTTATTTGGGGTTTGTTGACAACAACAACGTTACCAATATAGCGATTGCGTCTCCGTATTTCTTTAACGAGATATTTACGCCAGGCTCTATTGACCTGCTTTCCTTCAGCGATTACAGCGGCACCGATTACCGGTATGTCGTTGTCCCGGGCACTGTCGTAGCGGGCAACATCACTTCAGGTCCCGCCAAAGGATTGACGAAACAACAACTCAAGGATATGAGTTATGAAGCAGTGATAAAACTGACAGGACGATCCGCCAACCCTGTCAACAATCAATAAATGCGAAATTGAATTTTTGTCCGGTGCAATCCTGCACCGGATTTTTATTTCTCCAATCGCGCACGAATGCTATTTCCTCTTCAATTGCCCGAAAACAGGTTGTATTTCAAAATGCAATAGATCGCTCTGAAGCCATCTCTCCATCCGATTTTTTTTCCTTCGAGATAGGTTCTACCATAGTAGGAAATACCAACTTCATAAATCCGGATATGCGGTACACGGGATATTCTTGCAGTGACCTCCGGTTCAAATCCAAACCTGGCCTCTTTGAGTGGGATTTTCTGAATGACGGAGGTACGAAAGAGTTTGTAGCAGGTTTCCATGTCCGTTAGATTCAGGTTGGTGAACATATTGCTCAGGGTCGTCAAAAACCTGTTGCCAACGGAATGCCAGAAGAAAAGAATACGATGCGAGGTGCCTCCCAGGAAACGCGATCCATAGACAACATCTGCGTTGGCCCGGAATACCGGCTTTAGCAGGATGTTGAATTCTTCAGGATCATATTCAAGATCCGCGTCCTGGATGACCAGGTATTCACCCGAAGCTTTGGATATCCCGGTATGGATGGCAGCACCTTTTCCCTTGTTCACCTCATGCTTAAAATACTGTATGTTTAGCCCGGGATGTTCCTGGCTGTAATGCATCAGGATCTCTTCTGTATTATCAGTAGAGCAATCATTGACCAAAATGACTTCTTTTTCAATCTGGTTATCGAGAACGACCTGATTCAACCGGTCGAGGATCAAGTGAATGGTGGCTGCTTCATTGTAAGCAGGTATAATGATCGACAGTTTTTTGAATATTTCTTGCATAGTTGAACCAGACAAAGTGCTGAAACAATCTCAATGATTGTCTGGCAATACTACACATTTTTCAGAATGCATGAAAACTATTTCGTTTCATTATTTTGCAAGGTGCAGTGCTACTGGTCAGTTCAACTTTTTTATTTTGTTCGCTATCCATCAGTTAAATTGGCCCAAAAATTATTATGAAACTCGAGAAAATCGTTTTGGCTGTCTTATTTCTTCAAGCCTTTTGCCTAAAAAGCCATAGCCAGGAAATAACAATTAAAGAGGGTGATTTCAAAATGTTGTCCGCGGAGAAGACAGTTGCCCTAAAATTTACTTATGATAGTTTACAGGTGGGCAAGTATAAGAAAGAGGCAGATTATATAAATAAAAGAGTGGCCGAAATGAATAACAAAAATCCGGGGCGGGGAGATGAATGGGCCTTGAGTTGGACAGCACAACGGAAAGGAATGTTTGAGCCAGCCTATATCACGGCATTCATCGCCGCATCGGGAAAAGACACTTCTTCCTTATCAAAATATACACTGATTTTTAATACCAGTTTTATCGAACAGGGATTTAGCTCCGCCGCGATTTTAGTTCATAAAAATCCTGAAATCAGGGGTGAACTGATGCTGGTCAGGTCTGATGATATGTCAAAAATTATTGCAAAAGCAAAAATAATCAAGGCGATGGGGAAGGCAGGGCCTCATTTTGAAACGGGCGAACACCTCGACGCAGCCTATGCGCAAGCGGGAGAAGGAACTGGCACCTTCATTCTAAACAATTAGTGGCGACATCAATGCCGGGCGAATCCCATTCGCTTCAAAAGCAATGTGTCAAATGCGGGCGCAGTAATGTTGCCGTTGTTGACAATTAAGGTAGCTTTTCCTGTAGGATCCCATAGGTTAAATCCAATGTTATATTTTCTGAACGTTGCGATGGCATCCTGCATGTAATTGAGCCTGGATTGGCGGTCAATGCCTCCGGGACGTGCAAAACACATTCCTTCTCCCATCCAGATAGGAACATGATGCTCCCTACCGTAATCCGCTGCCTGTTTAATGAGAGAATCCATTCGACGCAGGCCCCAAAGCGGCAAGGCCTGTACCTGGAACGGACGGGCAGCCTCATAAATCTTCCATTGCTCGATGGCTCCATAATTACCACAACCAGCTGTTATTAAATGATCAGCACAACCTGCAAAAGCCGGGTAAGGCAGATTGCAAGTGCATCCATACAGGTTAGCATTCTGAAGCCCCTGGAATATAAGCACATCAGGCTGATACCAGTGAAAAGTATAAATCAGTTTCGGAGCGTGAATGGGCGGGAAAGTATACCTCTTCCTAATGTCTCTGAAAGGGATACCGGGAACTGAGTCCACCAGGCCGTCAAGCATCTTATCATTTCTAATTCCGGTAACTGCCAGCCAATGTATCGAATCAATGGCCCGGATATCTTTTACTACAGAATCTTCCAGTGTATAAATGAAATTGTGATTCTTCGGATCATCGGCATATGGCTCATTGATGATTTCAAATACCAGCTTTTCTGTTTTATAACGTTTAAAATAACTCACAATGGCAATCCAATACTTCCTGAATTTTAGTCTTGCATCCAGGGAGTCCTGTGCAAGCATTTGCATAAATGAAGTTGGACCCTTCGCGCCTGACAAGGGATGACAGGCATCCAGGATAACGGTAAATCCCGAATCCAATAATTTCCTGATAACAATCGTATCCAGCGCAACAAGGTTAGCGGGATTCAATACCGAAGGCGTAGCATCCTGGTAAAGGGTTTCATTGCTTACGGGCACTCTTATGCTCTTTACGCCCATTCCCTTATATGCATGTAATAACTGTGGATTACATTGTGAAGACCAATCTGAATGCGGCATGAAATATCGGGTAAACTGATTCCCGCTTACGCCATTCGTTAAATCAGGCGGCCCCTGAGCCTTTGCAAAAAAAGAAACAATCAAAAACGGAAATGCGAAAAGGTTTTTCATTTCATTGCGCGGTTACAACCAATAGCTTCTAATATAAATCTTATCTTTATACGACAACCCAGGCAGGCTCTACGAAAAAGCAGATAAAATTATGAAAATTAATTACAAAAATCCCTTCCTGTTGTTTTCACCCTTTCTCGTCCTGGATATTCTTATTGTTTCTAAACTTCACGGCATTGTACTCTCGGGAGATGGGCCAAGATATCTTGCCTTTGCCGATAATTTAATCCATGGATTCTATTCACCCCCTCCCCCGTCTATTAATCTGTGGAGCGGCCCCGGATATCCTATCATCTTAATACCGTTTGTCTTACTAAAAGCCCCTTTTATTTCCATAACGATATTGAATGCATTGTTCCATTATTTTTCAATGATCCTCCTGTTCAAATCTTTAGTCCAGGTGGTATCCATCAAAAAAGCAATATTCTTTAGTTTTCTTTGGGCCATTTATTTTGTAGCATACGATCAGATTCCCCATATTGCCACTGAACCTTTTACTTTTTTTTTGGCAACCGTGATTATTTATTGTCTTGTAAAATCATTTCTGCAAAATAAACTGGCTGGCACAATCGGGTCGGGTATTGGGCTGGGTTATTTAGCGTTGGTAAAAGTAATGTTCGGCTATGTATTATTGGCGCTGTTGATATTGTACTTTGCTCTGTTGCTTATAAATCGCAATTCAAGGGTGTATAAACAAGCATTATTGATTCTTGCCATTGCTTTTGCAACGGCGTCTCCATATTTATTCTATACCTATAAGCTGACGGGTAAAATATTCTACTGGGGAAATTCCGGCGGCATGAGTTTATACTGGATGAGCACTCCTTATAAAAACGAGTACGGCGACTGGCAGCCCAATGACCTAAACACCTTGTTAAAACCTCCTTCCGATCCCCATCCTTTTAAAGGAACCGACAGCAACGATATCAAATATAAAGCCTTCGCCAACCTGATACAAAATCATGATCGGGATTACCGGGAGATCTATAAAGCCGATGGAACCGAAAGGGATGATCTTTTCAAACAAAAAGCGATCCGGAACATAAAACAAAATCCTTCAAAATTTCTGATGAATTGCCTTTCAAATATGGGACGCTTGTTATTTAATGTGCCCTACACCTGGAAATTCCAGGACCCAACGATGTTAGTCAGAATTGTCATTAATTCCATACTGTTTACTTTTATTTTGATTACGTCCATGATCACGATCTATAAGTGGAGAAAAATCGGCCCGTTATTGAAATTTATTTTATTTCTCGTTTCAATTTATTTTTTGGGAAGCACGATGGTCAGTGCCTACAGCCGGATCTTTTATATCGTCGTTCCTTTTATCATTTTTTGGATGGCCTGCACGTATGATCAGTTCGTAAAAATTAGTATAAATACGAGCAGGAAGACTGTATAAATACTAAAATAGACGGATAGTATAAATACAGACAAGTCAGCTCCAAAATGTAAAATTCCCATTCTGGTACTTCACACAGTTAGTTGCCAATTTGTTATGAAACTTTGTTTTTTCTTTTTATCTTTAACAACTTCAATATTCTTCCAATACTAAATCCTGAATATCCTTCAAAGTATTCGTTTTTTTTATTTATTCCTTATCCGAGACTGGCCGAGCATTACAAACAAACACATGAAATCTGTATTCGCACTTGGAAATTATTGTGCCCCTCCGTTAATAGACTATCCTTTTTACTCCTCCTTGAATTTTCCATTGACAGGATGATTAAATGCTCCTTTTGTTCGTGCTTTTGTGTCATTAGACCGAAAGGCAGGAACAATAATTGGAGGTTATACCTGTTTGGAATTGACTAAGCGGTGGTAAGGAAGTCTTTGCTCAGGTTTGTATGTGACTGAGGATAGCGAAGCTATGAATGACTTCTAATACATTTTAATCACAAACATATGAAAGACAATTCCTTATGGATGATCCACGTGGATCTAAAATCTGCTAAAGCATCATGATAGGCAATATGACAAAACCGGATTATCTTTTATCTGAGGGTGGCAAACGAACCACCCGGGCGTACAAGAATATTTTTTATTCGTTTCTGATCAAGGGCATAAGTATTGTAAGTCAGTTTGTTATGGTGCCTCTGACCTTAAACTATTTAGATAAGACACAATATGGTATTTGGCTTACCATTGCTTCTCTTGTAGGCTGGTTTAGTTTTTTTGATATCGGCATCGGCAATGGGTTACGGAATAAGCTTGCCGAAGCCATCGCAAAAAAAGAACTTTTTCTGGCCAAAACCTATGTCAGTACTGCCTATTTCCTTGTTTTTGGGATATTCTTTGTTCTCATCGTTATTTTTTGGTTAATCAATCCATATTTAAACTGGGCAAGCATATTAAATACGCCTCCGGCATTAGCCCTCGAACTGGCTAAGATCGTCTTATTCGTTTTTACCATTTTTTGTCTCCGCTTCGTTTTAGTTCTGATCGGGAATATATTATACGCCTACCAACAGCCCGCCTTAAACAATCTCATGAACCCGCTGGGGAATATACTTTCCCTTATTGTTATTTACATTTTAACCATTACAACCAAAAGTTCATTGTTTTTGGTTGCGGCAACATTCAGTACGATACCACTCATTGTTCTACTGGCGTTCAATATATTTTTCTTTGCCGGCAGGTTCAGGGACATTGCGCCCGGTATTCGTTTTATCAATCTGAAACATTCAAAGGATCTATTGGGGCTGGGTTTGCAATTTTTTATCATCCAGGTTGCCTCCCTCGTCTTATTTACAAGTTCAAACATCATCCTCGCTCAGTTATTCGGGCCTTCCGAAGTAACGGTATACAATATTGCCTTTAAATATTTCACTGTTATTTCCATGGTATATGGTATCATCATGACTCCCTTTTGGTCTGCTTTTACAGAAGCATATGTTAAGCAAGAATTGGATTGGATCAGAACTACCATAAGAAAGATGGAATATGTTGCCTACGGCCTGATCGCTGTCAGCCTGGTCATGTTTGTTTTTGCAAAACCCGTTTATTCCCTATGGATCGGCAATTCGGTTACGATTCCAACCAGCATGAACCTGGTACTCTGTTTGTTTGTCATCACGTCCCTGCTGGGCAGTCCTTATAATACGTTTATAAACGGAACGGGAAAGATCAGGCTTCAATTATATACGGCAGTGATCAGCATTCTGATCACCATTCCATTGGCAGTCATACTGGGAAAAAATTTTCATTTGGGTTCAACTGGGGTGGTTTTAGCCACACTCGTTACAACACTGCCTACCATGATCTTGTGGAGGATTCAATACAAAAAAATAGTATCCGGCGTTGCTACAGGCATCTGGAATAAATAAACATAGATTGCTGGTTGCTTACAGACGAAAAAAATATGAAAGTTTTATGGTTTGCAAATACACCGGGATTAGGTCAGCATTTTTTGAATTTAAAATCAGTTACAGGGGGATGGATTACTTCTTTGCAGGCTGAAATGGAAAAATCAACGGCGTGCAAACTGGGCTATGTATTTTACAGTGATCAAAAAATAGCGCCATTTGAATTCAATGGCACTTCTTACTTTCCCGTTCAAAGAGTTGCGCATCGCAAAAGAAAAAGATTCTTTCACAGGATCGCCGGTAAAACAGAATACGATGAAAATATCAACAGCTTTCTTAGCATTGTAGCATCGTTTAAACCTGATATTATTAATATTCATGGTACTGAAAACTCTTTCGGCCTTATCCTCCATTCCATCACCACAATCCCTGCAGTCATTACGCTGCAGGGAAACCTTACGGTTTATGCAAAAAAATATTTTTCAGGAATTAAAAAGCCGGGTCTGTCGAGCCAACTCCTTTCGGGAAACCCTTTTTTTACCCTGGATTTTAAGCAATTTGTAAAGAGATCGGGCATCGAAAAAGAGATCTTGAAAAAAGCAAAATACATCTTTGGAAGAACAGACTGGGATCGCCGCATATGCCAGGTTTTAGCGCGTGGGGCGAACTATTTTCATATGGAAGAAGTTATGCGGCCCACGTTTTACAAGATGAAATGGCAGCCTACAAAAAATCCGGCACCGGTTTTTTTCACGACCTCAACCAATTCTCTGTATAAGGGCTTTGAAATGGTCGTCGAAACCGCATTGCTGCTGGTGGAGCAGAACATCCGGTTTAGCTGGCAGGTGGCAGGATTAACAGAAAATGACCCGTTGGTTCGATTGATTAAGAAATCTTCCGGAGTGAATAAACTGGAGGAAATAAATATCCGCTTGCTGGGGCAGCTTTCAGAACAAACCCTGGCTGATTACCTCATGCATGCAGATGTATATGTTCAGGTGTCGCACATTGAAAATAGTCCAAACAGTGTTTGTGAAGCTATGCTGTTGGGAATGCCCATTGTAGCTTCCTTTGCAGGAGGAACCTCCTCGCTGCTGGTTGATGGTGAAACCGGCACCCTGGTACAGGACGGAGATCCTTATGCTCTTGCAGGAGCGCTCATCGAAATGGTGGAATTGCCTTTGGATGCCATCCGCCTCGCCAATAAGGCACGGGAGGTTGCACATAAAAGACACAACAAAGCGGATATTCTTTCGCATTTACTATTGACCTATGGTAACATAATCAAAAGCCATCATGCTCAGCAATTCTCTTAATTCAAGTGTATTACTTTACCGGGCATACACGAAGGAAAGACTTGATTATTTCGTTTTTCTGATATTCTTCTTTTATGGAACCGGTATCAATGCATTCACCAATACTGACATTAGTCTGGTGATCATGTCTGTTTTGGGTTTGGCCTATATCTACATCGCCAAAAAAGAAAGTATTGATAGGATATTTATTTATGTTGTGTGCTACTGGTTAATAGTCAATTTTTTTTCCTGGGTATTTTTGGGCGCAGAACATTTCAGCATATTTAAATTGGGAGGAAGTATGCTCAAATTGTTTATCGGTTACGCCTTTATGAAGATATATAAGGAGAAGTTTATCCTGTGGTATGAACAAATCGTATTTTTTTTGGCATTGGTCTCCCTGCTGTTCTTTGCCGTTCAACTGATCGATAATAATATTTTCGCCAAAATTCCCTTTAATCTCATTGACAAGGAAAGAGGAATTGAGGGTCACTGGTATGGGATCATCTTTCATTATTCCAGCTGGCATCCTTCACAGAACGCCGGTTTTGCCGGAGAACCAGGTGGATTTGGCTATTATATCGGCCTGGCCATGATCTTCAATCTTATTTTAAACCGTGGAAAAATAACCTGGCGCTTTTTAATATTCCTGCTGGTAGGGTTAACAACGCTTTCTACCAATTTTTATCTCACGATAATCCTATTTGGTTTCTATTTTGTTTATAAATCATCCCTCTTCGTCAAGTTAATTTCAATCGCGCTGCTGGTACCCCTGGCCATCCTGTTATTTCAGTTGCCATTTGTTGGAGAAAAAATCAATGACTATTTTAACGAAACGAAACAATTTTCCGAATCTTCCATCATCAAGAGAACCAGGGTAAACAGGACATCCATGTTTGTAAATGATGCCAGGGATGTAAGTAAATATCCTTTAGGTCGCGGGATTAACGAAACCGGCCTTCGTACCAATATTTACGGTGAAAATATTGAAGGAACGAATGACTTCTCGAAGATCGCTGTGCGTTATGGTATATTGGGGATGATCTATTTCCTGGTAATATATTTTCGGATGTTTGATAAGATCAGTCTTGGCCTGAAAGGGAATTTTATATTTGCCATGATCATGTGCATGTATATTGCCGCCAACTCGCTCGAACGGGATTATTTTGCTATGGGTCTTTTTTGGTTGTATTTTATTGTTCACGACGAAGAAATAATAAGGCTCCTAAGATTTAAAAGCAATGGCGGCAAAGGCCATACATTTGCGGAAGGGTGAAAAAGCTGATTAACTATAAATACAAAGGCTTTTTCAATACATTGGATATCATCAGAAGAAAGATCAGGATATTCTTCGGCCATTATTATTATTTTATTGCCAGATGCCGCGGGGTAACATTTTTGGGATCCTGCACATTTATTGGACGGCCGAAGTTTAAACTTCATCCAGGTGCCAAAATAATAATTGGCGATCATTGTGAATTCTTATCCGGACATACCGACAATTTGATCGGTATTAATCATCCCTGTATCATAACAGCATTTAATGCAGGAGTTGAAATACGCATTGGAGAAAATTCCGGGTTTAGTGGAACGGTGATGGCTGCATTTGCCGGGATTACTATTGGTCACCATGTAAAATGCGGGGCCAACACACTGATCAGTGATTCAGACTGGCATCCAGAAGATCCCCGGAGCGGGAGTCCGAAACCCATTGTGATCGGCGACCATGTTTGGCTGGGGATCAATAGTGTTGTTTTAAAGGGCGTAAGTATTGGCGAAAACTCGGTAATCGGGGCCAATAGTGTTGTTGCGAAAAGCATTCCTGCCAACGTGATTGCCGCAGGAAATCCCTGTAAGGTGATCAGGAATATATAGTTTATTTATTGTACATGGTTAGAGTTAATTGTATTTGCGATGGCATCAGTTTTCCTTTCGGTGAAGCGACAAACCAGCGAATCATCATGATCGGAAAAGCGGTGCAGTTCAAAGGGAATTCATTCAAGGTTTACGTAAATTGTAAAAGACCCCGAAATCCATTAAATATGGAAAAAAAGGGAATCTATGAAAACATTGAATTCGAGCACCTGAATAAATTCCTGCAGATCGGGCTACCGAAATGGAAAAATGCACTGGGCTATTATCTGATCGGGTTTTATAATGCCTTTACCCTGCTTAAGACCCTGAGCCAAAACAAGGATAATGTCATTTATCTGTATTCTCAGGGGTCCTTATTCAATGGTTATATCTCTTTACTATCCTTCTTATTTAAAATTCCGGTAATTCAGGAAGTGAATGAATGGCCGGAAAACCTTGACGGGTACAATTTTGAAAGCTTCATTTATAAATCGATCATGTTCAGATGGGCAAAGGGCGCCATTTCCATTTCCCATAATATCACGGCAAAAATAAATGAGCACTCACCCGATCCGGCGAAAATACGCATTCTTGCCGTACCCATACTGGCAGATAAAAAAGAATGGGTTTCAAAAAATGACGCCATTCAAAAGACCTTTATCTGGTGTGGACAGGTCGATGGGTATTTAAAAGATATAAACTTAATTCTCAAAGCTTTTTCGAGGTTTTGTTCGGGCTCTCCGGGATATCAATTATTGATCTGCGGAAAATATAAAAGCAGTACTGGCGAACTGATCAACCACAGCATCGCCGAATTGGGTTTAAAGTCTGACCAGGTTAAGTTAACCGGATATATTTCGAATGAATTACTGTTCGAATATTTCCAAACCGCAACCGCATTGATTTCGCCATTATGGAACGATCAAAGGTCCAGTGCCAGGTTTCCTACTAAAATTGCAAGTTATTTGTTCGCGTCCCGTCCTGTGTTAACCTGTAAGATGGGAGAAACCGGCAAATATTTAACCGATAAGGAAAATGCACTTTTTTTTGAACCTGGTGATTACCGGCATTTATCCGAACTAATGAATTTCTGTATTCACAATGAATCCATTGCTGAGCAGATCGGAAAGCAAGGTAGAATACTAGCTGAAACCGAATTTGATTTTCGCGGGCATGCAGATCAATTGAACCTTCTTTTTGAATCCGTAAAATTTTCTCCCGTAAAATACCTCCATCAAGATGAAAATGCTTTTTATTGAGGCTTGCAACTATGTTGATTTCCCTATTGGTGGCCAATTGAGTTTTGCCAAACAGATATTAAACGCTTTTGATGATGAGTTGTATCTGGTTGGAATAGCTACAGATGATTCGCCTGTCGGAAAATGGACTAAAAAAGAAATTAACGGAACCAATTACAATTATTTTGCTTTGCATAAGGCAAAAAAAATCGTCAAGAAGCCATTAATACCCCGTAGATTTTCGACTTATTACCATTTAAAAAAATATAAAAGAGAAATTCTGCAGTTGCGTTTTGACTACGCGATGTGCTGCGCGCCGGAAGTGTTGGTCGCGATCAAAGATTGGGGTCTACCCAATCTGACCTATAATTTTTCCGGTGTTGAAAATCCGTTACATGTCAGCCGGTATTGGTATGGAAAATTGATCAAGAGCATTTACGCCCCGACTTTCTACCCCTCTTTGAGAAAAGCAGATTATATCCTGGCTGCAGCGGACCGGGAAAATATCGACAAAGTAACCAAAAACAGCAATGGCATACTGGATGACAGGCAAATCATATCATTTCCTACCCGTATCAATATGAATGTATTTAACCACATGGATAGGGCTGCGGTTCGCAAAGAATT
>DATHGW010000092.1:0-8486 GCA_035317445.1 Puia sp. | reverse complement strand
GGCCGGCTCGTACATCAGCAGCATCAGCAGTGAGGCGAAAGGCCTGCTGGGTGAAAAGAGCATTGAGCAAAAGCGAAAGGCGTTGAACATGCTCACCAGCGAATTGTATGACCTGATCCGGATCGTCCGGTACGATGGATCTGTCGTCTACCATGCCAAATGCCCGATGGCTTTTGGAGACTCTAATGAAGGATACTGGCTGAGCAACAACCCTAAAATTGTTAATCCCTATCTTGGTAAACTTCATCCCACCTACAAGAATAAAATGCTGGGATGTGGTGAGATCGTGGATTCGCTGGATTTTTCGAAGAAATAAGAGAGGCGAGTGGCTAGTGGTTAGTAGTTCAATCCATCGCTTATGAAAAAAATTATCTCTGGCTTACTGTTTTTTGTGCTGGCAAATTCGGCCTTCGCACAAAACAAGTTTACGCTTTCCGGTTATGTCAAGGATTCACTGTCTGCAGAAACCCTTATTGGCGCATCGGTTTCCGTGAACGGGAAAGAAAAGGGCGTCAACAGCAACCAGTACGGGTATTACTCGATCACTTTACCCGCGGGCAGGTACAGCATATCCAGCTCCTATGTTGGATACCAGTCCAGGCAGGTAGCTGTTGAATTGTCTTCCAACAGTAGTCTTAATTTTTTGCTTCCGCCCAAATTTTCAACCGCGGAAGAAGTAACCGTATATTCCAAAAGGAGAGATGCTAACGTAAAGAATGCGCAAATGGGAAGGATCGATCTCTCCATGAGCCAGGTAAAATCACTCCCGGTTATTTTTGGCGAAGTGGATATCCTCAAGACCCTGCAATTATTGCCTGGCGTGAGTAATGCCGGAGAAGGCAATACCGGTTTATATGTGCGCGGAGGTGGCGCTGATCAAAACCTGATCATGCTTGATGACGCTATTGTCTACAACACAGGCCATTTATTTGGGTTTTTCTCTATTTTCAATTCAGATGCAGTCAAAAATACAACCCTGATTAAGGGGGGAATGCCAGCTCAATATGGTGGAAGGCTGTCCTCTGTACTTGATGTGACCATGAAAGAAGGGAATATGAACAAGTTCCAGGTGGAGGGAGGCATTGGACTGATTGCATCCAGGATTTCCATACAGGGGCCCATCAAAAAGCAAAAGGCATCGTTTATTGTTTCCGCACGCAGAACCTATATCGACGTATTGGTCAAACCTTTTGTTCGTAAGTCCAGCCAGTTTTATGGATCCGGGTATTATTTCTATGATTTGAATACCAAGGTTAATTACCAGTTCTCAGAAAAAGACCGGCTTTACCTGAGTGGATATTTTGGAAGAGACGTGTTTGATTTTAAGAATTCTCAAAGGTCTTTCAGCACGAATATTCCCTGGGGTAATATCACAGGGACACTCCGATGGAATCATGTGTTTAACCAAAAACTCTTCGCGAATACCACACTGCTTTATAATGACTATCATTTTGCCTTCAATGCGGCACAGGATGATTTCAGGCTGAGTTTGGCATCGGGTATCCACGATCTAACCGCCAAGACAGATTTCGATTATTACGCCAGTCCTCAGCATAAACTGAAATTCGGCGGATTATTCACCTACCATACTTTTACGCCCAATATTTTATCGGGCAACCAGGATTCAACGGAATTTGTGCCGAATAATAGCAATAAAAAATATGCTAATGAGATGGCGGTTTACATTCAGGACGATTGGGAAATCAGCGATAAGCTCAAGGTAAATGCCGGGCTAAGGTGGAGCGGTTTCGAACAGATCGGCCCATATAACATCTACCAGCTTGATTCAAGCGGCAATAAACTCGACAGTACGAGCTATAAAAGGGGACAACTGATTAAGATGTATAATGGACTCGAACCGAGGCTTACCATACGGTATGCACTAAACGATGAAACATCGCTCAAAGTAGCTGTAACCCGCAATTTGCAATACATCCACCTGGTCAGCAATGCTGGAACAACCTTGCCCACCGATCTGTGGGTGCCCAGTACCTACCGCGTAAAACCCCAGATCGCCTGGCAATATGCCGCCGGACTTTTCAAAAATTTCAAGGACAATATGTATGAGACTTCGGTGGAGGTTTACTACAAGACTATGGAGAACCAGATTGAATATAAAGAAGGATATACGCCGTCGCTAACAGATCCCGAAGAGTCCTTCGTATTTGGCAAGGGGTGGAGCTATGGAGCAGAGTTTTATGTCAATAAAGCCAAAGGAAAACTTACCGGTTGGATCGGTTATACCTTGTCGTGGACATGGCGCCAGCTTCCACAGTTAAATAGAGGTGAAACCTATCCTGCTAAATATGACAGGCGGCACGATCTTTCGGTTGTCGGTACCTATGAGTTGAGCAAACACTGGAAATTGTCGGGCGTTTTTGTTTACGCGAGCGGCAATGCCACTTCACTTCCGGTACAGTTTTACATCACGGAAGGCGTTCTGACCCAGGAATTCAGCAAGGTCAACCAATACAGGCTGCCATCTTATCACCGCCTTGATCTCTCAGCCATTTATACGCCAACTCAAAAGCCAAACAAAAAAATGCAGACGAATTGGGTATTTAGTATTTACAATGTCTACAGTCACCTGAATCCATATTTTATTTACTATAATCAATCTGGCAGTCCTTATAATGGGACTTTAAAAGTGGAAGCAAAACAGGTGTCCCTTTTCCCGATCATTCCGTCAGTGACCTGGAATTTTAAGTTCTAGTATTTCGTATTTTGCATGCTCAAAATTTCGCACATGAAAAAAATATTTCTTCTCTTTGCAATCTTTGTTACCTCCGCAATCCTTTATGCCCAGGAAGAAAAAATCGACCTGGACATGGTCCAAAAAATTCGCAATGAAGGATTGAATCATTCACAGGTGATGGAAATTGCTTTCCAGCTTACAGATGCGAGCGGATCCCGCCTGATGCAGTCGCCCGGATTTTTCAAGGCTGCTAATTGGGCAAAGAATAAACTTGCCGAATGGGGACTGGAAAACGCTCAACTGGAACCCTGGGGCGATTGGGGCAAGGGATGGGAATTGCAGAAATCTTACCTGGCACTTGCAGCACCTTACTATAAACCACTCATCGGGTTTCCGAAAACCTGGACGATTAGTACAAACGGCTTACAGCATGCTGAGGTCATCCTCGTCGACGCGCAGGATTCTGCCGGCCTGGAAACTTACAGGGGCAGGCTAAAAGGTAAGATCGTCATGACAACAAGGACCGACACTCTCATACCCACATATACGGCAGACGCCAAGCGGTATACAGCTGAAGAATTACAAAAAATGGCAGATTACGATCCGGCAAAACCGCCAGCTTCGCGGCCGCAGGGGCCAGCACAAAGACCCCAATTTCAGTTGTCGAATAAATTGAAAGATCTGGCTCAGCAGGATGGGGCCATCGCCGTGCTGACGACCAATACCCGCAGCGCAGAGGGCACTGTCTTTGTGCAGGGCGGCGGAGCATTTGCGCCAAACACAGCGCCTAATTTTTTGGATATCGCCCTTGCGTACGAGGATTATATGTCCATCCAGCGTCTGGTTCAGCACCAGATTCCTGTACAATTGGACATCGACGTTCAATCGAAATTTTTTGAAAATGACGTCAAGGGTTATAATGTGATCGCAGAAATAAAGGGAACGGACAAAAACCTCAAGTCACAGCTGGTCATGATGGGAGGTCATCTCGACTCCTGGCAGGGTGCTACAGGGGCTACTGACAATGCAGCCGGTTGTATTGCGATGATGGAGGCCGTTCGTATTCTGAAAACCTTAGGCTTCAAACCGCGCCGCACTGTCCGGATTGCCTTATGGGGCGGAGAAGAAACGGGTTTGTTTGGCTCTAAAAATTATGTAAAAAATCATTTTACTGATACGGCAACCAAAAAATATAATGCAGAAGGAGATAGGTTGTCGGTCTACATTAACCTGGACAATGGCACCGGCAAAATCCGCGGGGTCTACTTACAGGGAAATGCTTCGGTCAAACCTGTCTTTACCAAATGGCTGGAACCATTTAACGATCTCGGCGCGACTACCACAACGCTGCAGAACACTGGCGGAACAGATCATTTGTCTTTTGATGCCATTGGTTTGCCTGCATTTCAATTTATTCAGGATCCGATTGAATATGGTTCGCGCACCCATCACAGCAATATGGATTCTTATGATCATCTGCAGGCAGAAGACCTGAAACAGGCAGCAACCATCATCGCCTCATTCATTTACGATGCCGCGCAGCGCGAAGAAAAAATTCCGAGAAAGACTCCACCGGTGGCCGCAAAATAAATGACGAACGTGTTGTATTGGGATTTTCACTCCGGTTTCCTGTAAACAAACCTGACCGTTGCGCTTTTCTGTTCGCTGGAAGAAAGGAATACGTCCATTTTTTTGTTCCCTGCAGTTACAACCATCAGCGCGGTATTGGGTGGTATTAATCCCAGGTTATCGGCATACATGACCAATTCATACGCTAGACCCGGGAAGGCATTGACATATAACGTGAGCGGCTTTTCAGTTAACCGTTGACGATAGAGCAACATTTTGTCGTTTACAAAAACGGTAATGGTGTCGTTGTCAATTTCAGCATTGTCGTACAATTCTATCTTGATTTGCGGAACGTCGACGAAAACAGTCTTGACCACATCTTTGGTCCTGTTTTCCAAATGCAGCAATTCCTGGATCCTTGCCAGGCTATCTGTTTGCTCAATATCTACCGGAAAATCCGACAGGGCTGCTTTTTTTAAGATTATCTTACCCGGTGGACAGTTTTTTTGTCTTTCCATAATATGTCCCTTCCATTCTCCCGACAGGATTTCGTCCTTGCCATTATTCGAATACTGCAACTCGTAGGTTTTGATACAGGGGATACAATCTGGAGGGATGCTGTATTGCAACACTTTTTGTTCTGTCAAAACCAGGCGTTTGCTCAGCGGATTGTATGTTCCTGTTAAACTGAGTTTTACATATTTTACTGTATCGTAATAATCATAGACCCTGCCTGTAACCGTATTGTTGGAGAAATTGATCTGGAATTCAACGGAGTACTGGGAGTAGCAACCGCCCGGTTCCTGTGTAAGCCTACCTTTCCAGATCCCGGTCAGGTCTTCAGCCACAAGGCAATATGGAAAGAGGAATAAGAATACAATACCAAAAAAACGCATCAAATGATTTTACTTGAAGATAGCGGTTAGATATTCCGGCGCAAGCATTATTATGTGAATGGTTACTCGGGCTTCTCATATTTGAAAACTACAACCGCATTTTTTTGCTCCGTTGAAACAATGCGTACCTCGTAGCGCTTTTCGCCCGCCCTCACCACCATCAGCGAGGTATTGGGAGGAATATCTCCCAGGTTTTCAGCGACCATCACGACTTCATGCGTTTCACTGCTTTCATCCAGGTGCAATTTTACGATGATGGGCTGGTCAGTAAGTCTGGCATTTGACACGACCAACTTCCTGTCAAAATAAATGGACACCGTATCATTGTCGATCGCGCCATCATCATAAACATTCAATTGTACATCCCTGGTGCTTACAGACAGGGTCTTCACCAATTCATTGGAGCGGCCGGAGAGTTCTTTCGGCAGCGGAACGGGGACCGGTTTTCTATCAATCGTCGTAATGGAGTCTCTTTTAAGCGTTTCGATCTTATGCTGGTTTGGATTTGTTTTGGCCAGCGCTTTTTCATGTGATTTCTCTTTGATCACTGGTTTTGGAGCAATTTTCTTCGTTCCGGCTCCGGTTGCAGGTTTAGCCGCGACATCATTTTTTTTCGGACTGGCAGATTTGGTCACGGGATTGGTTTTTTCGTGCGCGATTTCTTTCTCTCTTTTTTCAACAAAAGGCTCTTTGTAAAAATCAGAGCTGGCGACCTTATGAAGGAAGATCGTGCCCCGCCCGCAATCTGTTGAATCGCGGGTATTGTTGCTGGTGTAAGTTCCTTCTAAAAACTCCTCGTCGCCCAGTTTGGAATATTGCAGGTAGCAGGTCATCGTGCACGCATCGCCCGCCATCATGCGTACTTCTACAATTTTCAGTTCGCGCAGTAAGACCTTTTTCGTATACGGATCAACTGATCCCTCTGCTGTGGCCTTGCCATAAAAAACCGTCGACTTGTATGAATAGGTTACCGCCTGAAACCCCTTTTTATGCGATGCGATTTGAATTTCCATCTTATACCGGTCATCATCCCCAACGAGGCGTTGGTACATTTCATTGGACCGGAAATGTCCGCGCCAAATACCTGTAACGTCCTGAGCCCGGAGAAGTAATGTGAATAACAGGAGAAGAAGCGTGCCACTGATCCTCATAGACATGGTTTCTGCTGAGCAATTTAATAAATATTTATTTGCGCCGCTGAGTTCATAAATGATTATCTGGCAAGAGTTTGTTAAATTTGCGGCTCTTTTTGTTGAGATCCGGGATTAAATAAAACAACAGATAAGATACATCATGATCAAGATTACGTTTCCTGACGGCGCAATGCGCGAATACGAAAAAGGAATCACTGCGCTGGACATTGCCAGGTCAATCAGTGAAGGGTTGGCTAAAAAAGTAATCGTTGCTTCTGTCAACGGGCAAACCTGGGATCTTTCGCGTCCTATCATGGAAGACGCGACATTGAAACTGCTAACCTGGAACGATGCAGAGGGAAAATCCACATTCTGGCACTCTACGGCTCACCTGATGGCGGAAGCCGTTGAATCAGCCTTCCCGGGTGTAAAATTCTGGGTCGGACCTCCTGTTGAAAATGGATTTTATTACGATATGGATCTGGGTGACAGACACATCTCCGAGGAGGACCTGCGAAAACTGGAAGTGAAAATGGCTGAGCTGGCGAAACAAAATAATATTTATGTCAGAAAGGAAATTCCGAAAGCAGAAGCGGTAGCATATTTTAAGGAGAAAGGAGATGAGTACAAATTGGATCTGCTGCAGAACCTTAAAGATGGAGAGATCACTTTCTATACACAGGGAAATTTTACTGATCTCTGCAGGGGTCCGCATATTCCGAATACCGGTTTCATCAAAGCCATCAAACTGACTAATATTGCCGGCGCGTATTGGAAGGGTGATGAAAAAAATAAACAACTGACTCGTATATACGGCATCAGTTTCCCGAACCAGAAGGAGCTGGATGAATACCTCCTGATGCTGGAAGAAGCAAAAAAAAGGGACCATCGCAAACTGGGCAAAGAAATGAGCATTTTTACCATGGATGAGGATGTAGGTCCCGGTCTCATTTTATGGATGCCCAACGGAACCATCATCATTGAAGAACTGGAAAAGTTGGCAAAAGAAACAGAAGAAAAAGGCGGTTACAAGCGCGTGGTCACGCCACATATTGCCAAAGAACAACTCTATCTTACGAGCGGACATCTGCCATACTACCAGGAGAGCATGTATCCGCCGATGGAATTGGATGGGCAGAAATATTATTTAAAGGCGATGAACTGTCCTCATCATCACAAAATATTTGCTGCAGAACCCAAAAGTTACAAAGATCTGCCCTACCGATTGGCAGAATATGGCACTTGTTACCGCTTTGAACAAAGTGGAGAATTGTTCGGCCTGATGCGTGTTCGGTGCCTGCACATGAATGATGCGCATATTTATTGCTCAAAGGCCCAGTTTGCACAGGAATTCAAGGCAGTCAATGAAATGTATCTTAAATATTTTAAGATATTTGGAATAGATAAGTATGTCATGCGGCTGAGCCTGCATGATCCCGCTAAGCTTGGCCAGAAGTATGTCAATGAACCAAAGTTATGGCTTGAAACGGAGGAGATGGTGCGTAATGTATTGAAGGAAACCGGAACACCGTACGTTGAGGTTCACGGGGAAGGAGCATTCTATGGCCCAAAAATTGATGTCCAGATATGGAGTACGATCGGCCGCGAATTCACGCTGGCGACAAACCAGGTGGATTTCGCCCAGGGACCTCGTTTTAAGCTTGAGTTTACCAATAATGAAAATCACGCAGAAACACCTCTGATCATTCACAGGGCTCCACTGGGCACCCATGAGCGGTTTATCGGCTTTTTGCTGGAGCATTATGCCGGAAAATTCCCGCTTTGGCTTGCGCCATTACAAGTGAAGATTCTGCCAATCAGTGACAAGTTCATGGAATATGCGCAAACTCTTTTGCAATCCCTCAAAAATGCAGATATTCGTGCTGAGATTGACGACAGGAGCGAAAAAATTGGCAAAAAGATCAGGGATACGGAACTCGCCAAAGTGCCATTTATGCTGGTGATCGGGGAGAAGGAAACCAATGAAAAAATGATTTCCGTCAGAAGACAGGGTAAGGGCGATTTGGGAACAAGAGATCTGGAGTCATTTATTCAGGATGCAAAACATGAGATCAGGGAAAGAAGAAGCGAATGATGTTCCGCCCCGGGGAGCATAAAATATAACATAAATATAAAATTGATTAAAGGTCCCGCCGGGGCGGGGATTAAACTTAAAAACTGTAAATGGCATTT
>DATHGW010000091.1:0-6396 GCA_035317445.1 Puia sp. | reverse complement strand
TAATTGCGGCGCGCGTCGGCCAGGCTCAGTCCGCTCCGGCTTTCTTTATTGAAAGCCTGTTCCGCGCTTTCTTTTGTAGGATGCACCTGGATCGACAGCATATCTTTTACATCCAGCACTTTCAGGAGGTAAGGCAGCCGGCCAAATTCGGCAGCGATCTTTTCACCCAGGGTTTCCCGGGGAAAATCCCGGATAAATTGATTCAGCCCGATGATTTTCTGATGGCTGTCTACGATCTCGGCGCTGGTCTGGTCGTGGGCGCCCATCCAGTACTCCGCAAAGGGCTTTTTTTCGGGATTGGGGATATGGAGAAAGGCCGGTAAAAAAGAATTTCCACCCCAATGATAATGCTGCACTTTGCCCTGCAAGCGGAATACTCTATTTTTATCTCCCTCCATGCAATGAATACTTTTAGAAACTGAAATATAGTAAAAAGAAAGGCAATGGCTACACACAATGAGCTTGGAAAAAAAGGCGAGCTATTGGCCAGGGAGTGGCTGGTGCGGCAGGGATACGAGATCCTGCACCTGAACTGGCGGCACAGGCATCTTGAAGTGGATGTTATCGCATCGAAAGAAAAAACCTTGCACTTTATAGAAGTGAAGGCAAGAAGCAGCAATGAGTTTGGACGACCCGAAGAAAGTGTGGATAGGAAAAAGATAATCAACCTGATGAAAGCCTCGGAAGAATTTCAGTACCGGAACCCCGGCTGGCAGCGCATCCAGTACGATGTGCTTTCAATAGATCTGAGACCAACCAGAACTGATTTTTTCCTGATCGAAGATGTATTTATTTGAAGGAATGAACCTCAGCATCCATTTGCGCCATCATTTTTTTTACGACGCGGTAGGTAGCCGGACAATATTCAATGTTTTGTTTGTACACATGCATGTAATCCACCATTCTTTTTTTGGTATGATGTGGAAATCCCGCACAGTCTTTCGGCCTCACTTCATAGATGGAGCATTTGTTGCTGTTGGCATCGAGGAACTGGCAGGGCAGTTGCACATTCAGCCAATCTCCGTTGTTGTCCTTGTACAGCCATTTTTTTTTGAATGATTTTTCGGTCATATCCAGATGCCTGGATATCCGCGCAATGTCAGCTGTCGTATAAGTTGGTGACATGGTCTTGCAGCAATTGGCGCAATCCAAACAATCCAATTTTTTCCAGATCGACTGATCTGCTGCCTTGATAATGCTATCTAATCCACGGGGCGTTTTGCGCTTCAACCTGCTTAGAAAAATCCTGATGCGTCTTTTATTGTGCCGAACGATTTGCCTGAATGACCGTAAATTGACCGTCTTCATAAGTAAACTGGCTGTTAAAAAAGCAAATATGCCGCAAAGCCCTCAAGCAACAAAGAAAATTTTCATTTTACCCGATTAAATTTTAATCTTGTTACATGTGGGAAGCGTATAAAAAAGGATACAAGGCCTACCTGCAATTGGAGAAGTCTTTGTCGGATCATTCGGTGGAAGCATATCTGCATGATGTTGAAAAGTTTACTCAGTTCATGGAAGAGACCAATGCCATGAAGACGCCGGCGGATACCAACCTGAAAGACCTGCAGCATTTCATCCATTGGATAGCGGAGCTCGGCATCGCACAGTCTAGCCAGGCAAGAATCATTTCCGGCCTTCGGTCGTTTTTTAAATATTGTCTTGTCGAAAATATCTCGAAGACAGATCCAACCATTCTGCTGGAAGCACCGAAGCTCAGGAGAAATTTGCCCGACACCTTAAGTTTTGAAGAGATCGAATCCATCTTGTCAAAGATCGACATGAGCAAACCCGAAGGCGGTCGCAACAAGGCCATCCTCGAAACCATGTACAGTTCGGGCCTGAGGGTTAGCGAAGTTGTCAACCTCCGGCTTTCCTGTTTATACCTTGATGTTGGATTCATTCGGGTCATTGGAAAAGGCGATAAGGAACGACTGGTGCCGATCGGAAACGCCGCCATTAAATACATTAATATTTACAGAAAAGACATTCGCGTTCATATACCGGTGAAAGCCGGGCAGGAAGATATACTCTTTCTCAACCGCCGGGGCAGTAAGCTGAGCCGGGTGATGATTTTTCTGTTGCTAAAAGAATTGGTGCTTAAGGCAGGGATCAAAAAACGCATTTCTCCACATACGTTCCGTCATTCCTTTGCAACGCACCTGGTGGAAGGCGGCGCTGACCTTCGGGCCGTACAGGAAATGCTGGGTCATGAAAGCATTACCACCACAGAAATTTACACCCACCTTGATCGGGAATACCTTAGGGAAACACTGCACAGGTTCCATCCTGCCTTCAAATAAAACGTTAAAGTGCTGACCCGGGACTTTTGTTTGCTAATCGTCGTATTTGCTGATTTTATTACCCATTACCCGATTGATGAAATCCCGCGGTAATGCCCATCCAGCTCTGTTTCACGAGGGATTTCCTTTTAACAGGCCGTTTCTTATGCCTTCTGCGATTTGGCAAGGTTGTTGGAAAATAATAGGTATCATTCACCTAAAACCTACAGTATGAGTTTACAAAAAATAATGCTGGGAACCCTGACCGGGATAGTCATCGGTATGCTGATTGCGCCTGCCAAAGGAAGCGAGACAAGACAAAAATTGTCCGAGTCTGCAGAAAAACTCAAAGCCAAATTGAGGCGGATCCGCGGAGCCACCAGTGAAGAATTGGATGAGTTGAAAGAAGTGTTTGAACACGAGGTGGCGGGATTGCGCGAAGATGTACGCCTTAAAATTCTGAAACTGATCGAAGCGACCAAAAGCGGATATTATCATGTAAAAGATGAAGCGATGGCGAATTGATGATAGCGAGTGGGTGATGGCGAGTGGCGAGTATTGGAAGATAGAGAATACTCGCCACCGCCCACTCGCCTTTTTTCATTAATATTGCACCAAATTGATTGCCACATGAAAAAATATCTAGCTGCTCTTTTATTTGCAGGATGCTGCAGTCTCGTATCCACCGCCCAACAACTCAATATTCCCCCGCCCTCCCCGCCGCAATATATAAAACAGGATTTCGGTTTGTCGTCGATCGAATTGTGGTATTCGAGGCCGGGTGTTAAGGGCAGAATTATTTTCGGTGATTTGGTTCCTTATGGCAAGGTTTGGCGCACGGGTGCTAATAACGCAACAAGCATCGGCTTCGGAGAAGACGTGATCATTGGAGGAAATAAAATCCCTGCGGGAAAATATGGATTGCTCACGATCCCGGGCGCCAATGAATGGACTTTTATCATCAGCAAACAGCTCGATGTCACTAATCCCAGCAATTACAAACAGGATCAGGATCTGGTTAGGGTAACCGTTCCCGTTGGAACGCTCGATTTTCCCATGGAAACGCTGACCATTTTTTTTGGCAACATGACCAACAAAAGCTGCGAATTGCAGCTTGCCTGGGAAAAGAAACTCGTAAAACTCCCGATCCAGGTGGATGCAGATTCGAAGATCATGGCCGGGATCGATGAAGCGATGAACCAGGACAATCGTCCTTATTTCCAATCGGCCATGTATTATATGGAAAATGGCAAGAGCCTTGACAAAGCACTGGAATGGTTTAATAAGGCAATAGAAAAAAATGCCGATGCCTACTTTATGTTTTATCAAAAGGCAAAATGCCTTGCGAAAATGGGAAGGAAGGCCGAAGCCATCACGACCGCACAAAAAGGAATTGAACTGGCAAAAAAAGCCGATAACAATGATTACGTGGCGCTGAATGAAAAGTTGATTGCTGGGTTGAAATAGCGAGTCGCCGGGCGTCACACCTGGTTAAGCCAGTTTTGCTTTAAACAACGGATTGATCAACCAGGCCAGCAGCGCAACCCCCAATGCACCTACCAGGTTCAGCCATAAATAGCTCAGGCCAATCACGCCGTACTGATTGAGCATGTGGATTGTAATGACCAGGGCCTCTATAACGAGCGCACTGATAAATACAGCGCCGGATCCAACTTTCTTGAGATAGAAAGCAACAAGGAAAATGCCAAGCACCACGCCATAAAACAACGAACCCAGCTTGTTGACCGCTTCAATAAGGCTGTTGCCAATATTGTAGGCCAACTGGGCCACCACAACACAGAAAACACCCCAGCCCAGCGTGTACCACCTGGAGAGATCATATTCTCTTTTTTCCGTTAAATCCTTTTTTGAAAATCTTTTATGAAAATCCACGATCGTAGCAGAAGCTAGTGAATTGAGCGCAGCCGCATTGGATCCCCATGCAGCGAGAAAGATTACCGCAATTAAAAGTCCTACTAATCCTTTGGGCAGATAGTCCACCACAAAACGGAGGAAAATATAGTTGGTATCGTTGTCATTGCCATTCACCTGCTTATCGTTTAACCACCTTTTAATGGTGGCGCGGGATTTGGTTTTGTTGTCTTCCGCCTCGCGCAATACCAATTGTGAATCCTGCCAGGCGGGAGTTCCTTGCCGGATGGTACCATTGTCCAGCTGGTTCCTGACAGCAATTTTCTTCAACTGTACTGCATCATAATTTTGCTTGAGGGTGATCAACGAATCCCGGTATTTCGATTTCGCCAATAGCTCCACCTGGGTCTTATTAAAAAAAACAGGTTCAGGGTGGTATTGGTAAAAGGCAAACACCAGTGCGCCGACCATCAGGATCAGGAATTGCATGGGGATCTTAACCAGTCCGTTCAGCAGCAGGCCGATCTTGCTTTCTCCGGTAGTCCTGGCCGTTAGATACCTGCCCACCTGCACCTGGTCGGTGCCGAAATAAGAAAGGGCTAAAAAAAATCCGCCGATCAGCCCGCTCCATATATTGTAAGTATCTTTCCAGTTGAAGCCATGCTCGTCCCTGCCCGATGAGATCACATTGAGCTTGCCCGCTTTTCCGCTCACGTGGAGGGCATCCAGGAAGCCTACTTTTTCAGGAAGCAAATGCACGACCATATATCCCGCCATGAACATGCCGGCAATGATGATGATCAGTTGCAATTGCTGGGTATATGCCACTGATTTGGCTCCTCCGCTAACGGTATAGATCACCAGCAGGCCACCCATGAAAATATTGGTCCAGAAAATATTCCATCCGAGCAGGGAAGACAGGATAATAGCCGGTGCTGAGATACTGATGCCCGTCGATACCCCCCGCTGCAGCAGGAAGAGAAAGGAAGTCAGGGTCCGGGTCTTCAGGTCGAAGCGTTGCTCAATAAATTCATAGGCTGTGTATATTCTCAATCGCCGGAAGACCGGTACGAATGTGATGCACAGCACAACCATCGCAAGAGGCAATCCAAAATAGAATTGTACAAACCGCATTCCATCTGTGTATGCCTGGCCCGGGGCCGATAAAAAAGTCACTGCGCTCGCCTGCGTACCCATGATGCTCAGCAGTACCATATACCAGGGTACAGAATGGTTGCATAGGAAATAACCGTCCAGGTTCTTTGTTGTACTGCTCTTGTACAGACCGTAGGCAACAATGCCCAGCAAGGTGACTGTCAGCACTATCCAGTCGGGACTGCTCATGAAAACTGTTTGGTAAAAAAGTAAAAGAAGATGATGAGCAGCAGTAAAACGCCAATGACCAGCGCATACCAATAACTCCATTTTTTAAATATGGGAGCCGGGTCCTTGTCGTTGGATGACTTATCGTTTATCATTGTCCTTTGAATTATCTCTTCCTGTGATCAGCGAGGCGGCCAGCAATCCCAATGCAAGTCCGATGACGAGCCCGATCGTAGCTTTTTTAATGAACCGGCCAATGATCAATCCAATGATGATGGCTGTCACGAAAGCAATTTCTCTTCTGCGTTGCATATTCATTTTTAGAAAGCCCGTTTATAGTTCAGTGCAATAATATTGGCGAGGAGGCGATAGGCGCCCGGTACGCCTGCGGGCAATTCCCGGAAGAAAACCAGGCCGGTATATACAAATTTCCCTTTGCCATAATCCCCAACGATCAGGCTGCCTTTTTGTTCCGGCTCTCCCGCATCATGCATGGAAAAAATGGTTTGATAAGCCGTATCTATCCGGTCCGCAAAATAAATTCCCCTCTCCTGGATCCATCCTTCAAAATCCTGATCAGTAATGGCATTAGGAAAGTTCAATACCGGGTGGGATGGCTGAAGGAAGTTTACTTTGGCGTGTTCATCGGTCACCCGGTTGCCCGAGATGCTAAATGGGTAGGGACCGATTTTCATCGGTGCATTGTTGCCAAATGGATTGTTCCTGTCATATTGAACCACCAGGTTGCCACCTCCTTTAATATAATCCATCAATACTTCGTACTTCTCTTCCAGCCATGGATGTACGTTATGGGCCCTGACGCCGGTAAGAATCGCATCAAACTGCGAGAGGTTGCCGGGAACGATATCTTTTTCCCTGAGCAAGACCACATCATATCCCATTTGAGCCAATGCCTGCG